>JAYENM010000177.1:9225-12904 GCA_034722095.1 Caldifarciminota bacterium
GAGAGTATAGAGATATAGAATTATCACTACTCGGTGCTTTTCAGATAGAGAATGCAGTTACAGCAATTGGAGTAGTAGAGGGGATTAGAGATTTGAAGATTGAAAGATTGAAAGATTTGAACGAAGATGCTTTATATAGGGGACTTGCATCTGTAAAATGGAAGGGGAGACTGGAAATTCTTCGCCGTTCTCCGTATCTCGTGATTGATGGAGCACATAATGCATATTCAATGGAGGTGCTTGCAAGAGAGATAAAGGATATATTTGATTATGAAAGACTTATTCTCATATTTGGTGTAAACAGGGACAAGGGCGTAAAGAAAATACTGGATGCCATAATGCCTTTATCAAATGAAATTATATTCACAAGGGTGAACTTTCCAAGAAGTGCAGATCCATTTGTTCTGAGGGATATGGTGAAAGGACGCTCCCCGATGGTATCAAAAGATATAAAAGAGGCACTGGGGATTGCATACGGAATTGCGACCCCGAAAGACCTTATCCTTGTTACAGGTTCCCTATATCTTGTGGGAGAGGCTATAAGGTTAGTAAATAGTAGGGCAAGGCTTTAGCCTTGCGATGAGGGGAATAGGGAGTAGCACAGGCTTCCAGTGCACGGCATTCTTCGAACCTGTGGGCAGTAATCGGTGATCGGTTACCAGTTATCAGTGTAGGGCAAGGCTTCCTGACTGCCGTCAGGCAAGTTAGCCTTGCAAACGCAAGCAAACCTGAAGGTTTGCCCTACATGCCTGCGGTAGGCAGGTAAGCCTTTGGAATTAAGGCGCCTGCCTGTCATACGACCTGTATAGGTCATACGACCCGTATGGGCGGTAGGCAGGTGCGTCCAATTTTTCCCTTGACATGAATTTATTTATATGTTATAATACAAATATGCGGAAATTGCTTAAGATAACAGGGATATTCATTGCCGTTATGGTGGGTGTATTTCTCCTTGGTTTTATTTTGGCAAACTACATCATTATGCCCATATATGTGAGGGCATCAAAGGAGACCGAAGTGCCGGATGTGTGTGGCCTTGAATTTGAGAACGCAAAGAAGGTCCTTGCTCAAAAACTTCTTTCAGGTGAACTCGATGTCGTGAGATACTGCGAAGACATACCACCGGGAGTAGTCGTTTCCCAGAGACCCGACCCTGGCAGGATAGTAAAACAGGGTAAAAAGATATTTCTTACCGTGTCAAAAGGCATGGAAGGGGTAAAAGTGCCTTATATTATAGGGCTTGATATAAATCAAGCAGGCAACATACTTGCAAGCAGTGGTCTTTTTATCGGAGAGGTAAGTTACAGATATTCTCCATCAAAAGAGAATACAGTAATCGCTACCAACCCTCCTACGGATTCTGTTCTAATCAGAAATAGCAGGGTCAATCTGATACTCTCTAGGGGACCCATGAGCCTTAATATGCCCGATCTCACTGGCTACCATCTAGAGGATGCGAAGAGAAAGATAAGACAACTGGAGCTTCAGCTGGGAGAGATCACCTATGCAACCAATTCTCCCTTATGTAACATCGTTATTCTCCACTCTCCGAGAGCTGGCGAAAAGGTAAAACAGGGGGACAGGGTAAACCTTATACTGGGAGAGTGATTTTTTATAATATCAAGAGAGCAAATAAATCCTGACCATATCAAGTGCCTTCTGGGCTGACATCTCTTTTATCATCAATCTATCCCCGTTAAAAAGATTCTTCTCGCATCTTATTCCACTTTCTCCAGATACTGCAGTGTATACAAGACCAACCGGTTTTCCCCTTGTTCTACCCGTCGGGCCTGCTATACCAGTGGTTGATATACCTATATCTGCACCAGTTGTCTCTCTTATCCCTACTGCCATCTCCAGTGCAGTCTCTCTGCTCACTGCACCATACTTTTTCAGAGTTTCCTCTTTTACCCCCAGTAATGTCATCTTCAATTCGTTTGAGTATGCAACCACGCCGCCAAGAAAGTACTCAGAACTGCCAGATACATTGGTTATTCTGTGCATCACAAGTCCGCCGGTGAGTGATTCTGCAACCCCTATGGTAAGATGTTTGTTTTTCAAGAGTCTCCCCACAACTGCCTCAAGTGTCTCACTGTCCTCACCATAGACAGTATCACCCAGTCTGTGCTTGAGAAATTTACGGAATTCTTCTATCTCTTTTCTGGTTTTTCGTGATATTCTCAAATCTACTCCAGTGTAATGGGGCAGGAAGGCTATGTCCTCAATCTCGCCAATGAGTTCTTGGATTTGAGATTCCGGGATACCTGTGGTGTGGAAGGTGACAGTTATTTTTGTATCGAGTGTACGGCCGGAGAGGATTTCATTGCCTATAGTTATGATTGACACTTCGCTCATAGGGTTATTACCTTTCGTTAGCTAACGGATGATCAGGGCTGGAAAGCCCATGAGCAATCCCTGTTAAATTCTTTTTTTTCAACAGGGAACTAAAGAGACCTGTGGTGAACAAAGTGAATCCATTGGAAGAGAATTGTTTTTTTCAAACATATTTTTATTTCTCTTATATTCTCTTTTAATCCCTGTTAATTTACCCTTTTATATTATAAAGCAAAAGAAGCAAGATGTCAAGAAAAAAAAGCCTGCTTGCATACTACTCATTTTTTCCTTGACATTGCTCTTATGTTATGCTAAAATAAAATCAAAAATGTAGGCACAAAAGAGACACAAGACCGAAGACATAAGACTAGGGGATAAAAAAACTCTTTCAATCTCTTTTGTGCTGTCGGGAGATTTGTAGGCACAAATTCAATTTGTGCAAGTAGGCTCTCGGGCTATCAGGTTATTGGGTCATTGAGTCATTAAGTTATTGTGGGAGCGACTTCTTAGTCGCGACAATACTGCAATCTAAAATCTGTAATCTTTCAATCTTAAATCTCTTTGTGCCCTTTGTGGTAGAAAAGGGAAAGAAACGCGGACAACCACTCACAGAGCCGTATGGCAAGGGTTGTCCCTACACCCTCCTTATAACTTTTTCACCGGGGAGCAATTAGATGAATAAAAACGCAAACATAGAGACAGACAAGAAAATCAGAAAGGATCTTCCTCGCACCTGGACGCCGTTCTTCGGCAGTTTTGGCAAACTTAAAAATATCCAGAGGTTCACAATGCCCCTCATCCTTGAGAGGGAGAATGTTCTTCTATCCTCACCAAAGGCAACGGGTAAGACAGAGGCGGTGCTTGCACCGGTTGTAGAAAGATGGCTTGAAAATCCAACTAAGGGGCTCTGTGTGGTCTATATATCACCCACGAGGGCACTTGTGAACGATGTATATAAGAGAGTGAAATCAGCGTTTGATTATCTTGATATACCTCTATCAAGACGCACTGGAGACCATCCAGAATTCAAAAGGGGGCGGATAACTCCATTTCTCATTACTACGCCCGAGTCGCTGGACTCCCTCATCTCCCGTTACCCCACTGTATTTAAAGAGGTAGGTGCAGTTATAATAGACGAGGTGCATCTCCTGCACAACTCTTATCGGGGAGACCAGCTCCGTATACTTCTTCGCAGATTGAAGAAGATTGTAGAAGAAAAACTGAATATATATGTGATGTCTGCCACAATCAGTGATCCCCAGAGTATTGGAAGGAACTTCATAGAGGAAGAGTTTAAGGTCGCAATAAAAAGAGAACCCATTATAATTGAATACTACCTCTTGAA
>JAYENM010000178.1:0-2502 GCA_034722095.1 Caldifarciminota bacterium
TCGTTACCCTTTCCATTGACCGTTATCCTGCATTGAACGACACCGCCCTTGTCACATGCGAAATTTTCCTTGAGAAATTTTTAGGCGATACCACCCAAAATGTGGCAGAAATGAAATCATGGCTCTACTTCGGTGATAGTACTATCTACGTCTACTTTCCTCCGCTGGATACGGGTCTTGCCTTTGTGGGTGGTGATAGTTGTTGGTCAGGTATAATGAGAGAAGGGGATACTGGAGAATATTCGGCTTTCGTTAAAGCAACGAAGATTGGTAAATGGATGATTGCTGGAAGGGCCAAATATGATATCGATACTATCGGTTCCTATTTTGGTGATGGCGACGCCTTATTTCTATGGGTCAAGGAGGATACAGGTTACAGTTGGAGGCCATGGTAGAGAATACAGATAAAATAGGATAACCTATTAACAGGAGGGAATATGTTTAGAAGAAAGTGGGTTTTCTCAGCAATAATTGGGATAATGAGTTTTATGCCCCTTTATGCCATTCCACCAACAAGTTTAATGGATGTGAGGCTTGAGGTAGGTGGTACTATTGCATTAGGCGAAGTAGCCACTGTGACTTGCTTTATTACTTCTGAGGTAAATGCTCAAAATACCTTGTCAAGGATAGTTTTTGATAGGGGGTTAAGTTTTGTGAAAGGTGATACAACTTGGAGCGGAGATATTTACAAGGGAGACACGATTTCCTTTTCTCTGCAAATAAAAATAGATAGCATTGGGGTGTGGTGTATATACGCCCAAGCATCCAGTGCAGCTGATCCTTCAATAGGAGACGGAGACGCAGTATACCTGGATGTTAAACAGAATAAGGGTGGACAAAAGACTTTTCCAGATATTATTGCAGAAAGGGGTGTAGGAGAAGAATGTAGTGTGGTTAGTGAAATACAGATTCTCCAATGCGATGAAGGGGCTCTTGCAGGTTTTTTATTGCCCGAAGACACTACTTCACTTCGGGATACAACGACACGGGACGCTACAGTACCTTATGAAGAACCCAACAAAGGGACTGTCACTATTGTAGGCCGAGTTGTCTACCGTCATCCATGGGATGAACTGGGTGTGTATAGGCCGGTAATCAATGCGTGTGTTTACGCTTACGATAAGGAGTTTGGGTGGTCTACTTATCTGGGTGGGGATATTACAAACTGGAATGGAGAATTTTCTATTGGTCCCATAAATAACAGTGACGGTCCGTTCCAGGACGGGCTAGACATCTGGCTAAAAATAAAAATATGGAATACCAAATTTCGTGTAGTTGACATAGCTGGAGATGTTTATTACTGGTTCACTTCGACTCATAACAATGTTCCAAATGGGACGCTAAATTTTGGTAATCTTGACATTGGAGGAAATTGGAATGCAGGTTCGGTTTATACCTTCGCAGCTATGAATTTTGGGTGGAATCTTTCAAGTTGGGCTGGGCACAATTGCGAAATTTGGGCTTTCTGGCCCAGTAGTGATACATATGAAAGCGGAGGCGTAATCTATATTTCTCCTCCTAATGATAGAAGTCAGGATGTAGTGTTACATGAGTATGCACACGCAATGATGTACAGTGCTTACGATGGATGGTGGCCACCTAACGCTACGGGTCCTCATTACATAAATGGTGTATCTAATGTCAATATGGCATGGACAGAAGGATGGGCGGATTTTTATCCCATAGCCGTAGATAACGATGGATGGTATGATGCTGGTGGTGAGACAGGTCCGTATTGGAGATTTTGTATAGAAAGCCCTTCGTGGTGTGCTAATGGAGATGCTTGTGGAGGACGGGTTGCTGGTGCTTTATTAGATATTTACGACTATAATAATGACGGATACGATCATTATGGTACATGGATTGATGAAATATGGGATCTCATTTGGGATCAGAACGATGCTACTTTTAATGAATTCTGGCAGGCATGGAAGAGTAGAGGATATAATACTCATGATGTAGTTCAGTGTATTTATCAAAACACGATAGACTATGATACTCCTCCAACACTATCTGGATTACCAAATGTTACCCTTTACATAGGTGAATCACGAGAAGATGCCTTTGATCTGGATGATCACGCATACGATCCTGAATCTCCGGATTATTGTCTTAATTTCACTATAATTGGAAATACAAATCCTAATTGTGGGGCAAGTATTGATGCCAATCATAGAATAGATATCCATCCAGTATCTGGTTGGACAGGGTACAGTGATGTAACGATACAAGTGAGTGACGGTATAAAGACCGATACCGATGTTTTTAGGGTCACGGTAAGGTCGCTTCCCTGTCCTTTCCTCTATACCTACGATGGTTCTTGTTTCGTTGAGGATAATAATATTCTTGCAGGCTCTGGTCAGGGTGAGGTGGTGGAGGACTGGTATAAACTGATGGAGAAGCCTGTTAAAGATGGGGATAGATACAGATTGCAACTCAGAGAGGAGAGCAGTGAGCATTCATTCCTGGATAAGGTGAGACTTATAGCGATTGACCATCCAG
>JAYENM010000179.1:0-2500 GCA_034722095.1 Caldifarciminota bacterium
TTAGCTTCCTTCTTGCTCAATCGTTTTTCACCTCCTTCCAACATTGTGGATCCGGAGCATAATAACTCCCGTAAGTGGCATAAGCAACAGCAGGACAGCCTCTGCAAAACCTAAGAAGTTCGCATTTGCTACATTTTTCCATTTTTTCTATCTGCCTCATTTTATTACATTCCGGCGAGTTTATAAAGATCTCCCTCATACTTTGTTCTGGAACTTTGCCGATCTTTACCGGTAGTCTCCTACAGGCATAAACTGTTCCATCAGCAAGAATCGTGGGACCATTCGCACAAATACCACACCCAAGATAAATTAAATCGTTCTCAGGCAAAGGTTTAAGCAGTCCTAACTCCTGGTAGAGTAATTCCCAGAGATTGTCCTTTCTCCCAAAGTAAGTTCGGCAGCCTTCCTCCTTCAAGCGCTTATATTCTTCCAAGACCCTAAGTAAAAGAGCACGGTATTCTTGGGGTTTAAGCATTTGATCCTTCAATTTCTTTCCACTGCCAATCGGAACCAGTCTTGCAAAATCAAATATTGAAACCCCCTCTCTTGCTGCTAATCGAATAACATTAATAAGTTCACTTGCATTCGCTCTACTTACGGTAAACATTACCACAGAGGGGATACCTACGTCTTCTAAAACGTGAATGGCACGAATAGCATCTCTAAACGCCCCTTTTTTACCTCTTAGTCGATCATGAGTCTCCTCCATCCCATCGATACTAACTTGGTAACGAGAGACACCCAAATCCTTAAGTCTTTTCGCGGTGGGATAATTGAGAAGATCGGGGTTACCCAGAATACCAATCTCTATTCCTCTGTTATGGGTTTCTTTTATAAGATCAAAAATTTCTGGTTTAAGAAGGGGGTCGCCACCAGTGAAATAGATTCTCGTTGGCATTCCCCACTCCTTGAGGGTTTTATCAAAGTCATCGAGAACCTTGAGACAATCTTTGAAACTTAATTCGTTCCTAAGTTCCGATTCATAGGTGGGTTCCTCACGCATATAGCAATGGGCACAATTATACTCGCACTTAGCGGTAACATGTCATTGAAGAATAAATCGGAAGCCCTTATGACTTATGGGTGTCATAAATATTGCCTAAACTATAACACGGGGAAAATTATTTTGTCAAGAAGAATTAACACCTTTAACATTTTTGGAACGCACGTGCGTATCAAATATGTAGAGTCGGAAACCGCTTGGGAAAAGGGCTGCAAAAGCAAGGCTTTTGATAGCTCCAAAGGAATAGTTGTAGAATCCACACAAGAAATTAGTCCAAAGATTTCTTGAACTTCCTTAGCACCTCGGGTCTGCTTTTTACTTTTTTCCTCACTGGTTCCAACATTTCAATTAGTTTGTCGGCAACCGCACGTTTTAGATCGGCTGGGTGAAGCCTCTCTTCTATAAACGCCTCCTTCAATCCCTTATAGCTTTCAAAGGTTATATCTCCTCCGTACTTTTTCTCCCTTTTTACTCTCAACTTTCCGCATCTTGGGAACAGAATAAATTTGCAGATCGAAGTTATTGGATTATCCTTCGTATCTCCAGCCGGGCAATATGCCATCTCGATTTTATTTTTAATATCTTCTGGATCATCATGCACTGTGATACAAGATCCAGGAATGCTTGAGCTCATCTTTGTCCCAGGCTCTCTCAAGCCCGGTATAAGTGGCATACACACGTCCACTTCCGGCGTATACCCTAGCTCTGGGAGTACTTCCCGCCCAAGCATAAAAGCTCCTCTTTGGTCAATCCCTCCAACCTCTAAATCTGCATTTAATGCGATTACATCCATATCCATCATCACGGGATACACTAGCTCAGAGACCTTTGGAGTCTCCATTCTAGTTATTTCTCTTGCCGCCCTCTTTGCTCGAGTAACAGTAACTAATGCAATCGCTTTCAAAACTTTTTCCATATACTCGGGCTTCCTTTGATAGGAAGAACCTCTAACAATTTCGACTGGAAGCGCCTTATCCCAGATACTTTTGATACACATTTCCCAATAGTCCGATCTTATTTTCATTAACTCCCAAGGGGTCTTCATATCATCCAAGTACGCGTGAAAGTCTGCTATTAAGAGTGTACAATCTCCGCCAGCTTTTGCTATATCCATGCATTTTACAAGGTTTATTAAATGACCAAGGTGGAATGGGCCTGTTGGGGCAATTCCAAGATAAAAATTAAACTTTTTCTTCTTCCTTAACAGTTCCTCCAATTCTTTAGGGGTTATTATTTCTTCGGTATTTCTTGTTACTAGTTCCCATCTTTTCTCGAACTTCATAGTGTCAAGCCTCCAAGTTCTCTAATTTTACCACACGGCATATAAAGTTTGCTTCTGCAAAAGCAAGGCGTTTGATAGCGCTATTGGGGTGCGGTTTTGCGATTCAGTTCCCTTTGACAAAGGCGCCATTCTGCGGTATAAATACATTAGTTTAACAGAGCGCACCCCTTCGGGGGTGCAGCTTTTTGTAATCTCAGCATCAGCAATCCAACTTA
>JAYENM010000180.1:0-2485 GCA_034722095.1 Caldifarciminota bacterium
AGCACCACTACCTACAGTTACATCTCCAGTCCCTGCACTTGACTCAAAGTGTGTCCATTTGTCAGTATCCAGACTTGTACCAGGAAAATCATCAAAGAAAATGAAGGTATTATCGCCATTGCTTTCTAAGCTTGCCGTTTCATGATTTGCAAAAAAATAGATTGTAGAATTGCCGTTGGTTTTTACCCATACAATTCTTGTATTTGGTGTTCCTGCTGTGTAACTTTCTGTCCATTCGTCTAATTGAGTTGCTATTGAAGGGTCGTTAGTAGAACCGAACCGGTGGTCCGACATATCAGCATTTGTGCATTTGCTATCGTCATACATCACTGTTGCGGAGTTCGTTCCTGTTCCTCTCCGCAGCTCTAATTTCATTTGGTAATCTGTTACCGCATTATTAACAGGTAAACTTCTTACCCAACCCCAGCCGGTGGATGGAGTTAGAGCCATATTAATCTATTCATACACCGCTTTTTAACGATGTATTAAAAGAGTAAGTAGTCTCTTTTCTTATCAGGTTGCCGTCAGCGTCTAAAGAAACGATGTATAGTGCCTCCGTTGTGCTATCCTTGATAAATACTCTTGCTCTTTGTATCTCCTCATTAACTGCTAGTATTTCGTAGTAATCAATAGTGCCTTCTGTTATGAGTGTTTTAAGTGCGTCCTGCAGCTCCTGGCCGAATGATTGTTTTGCCGTGGATGGTTTTGATGGCAAAATTGTTGGGTTTCTGTCATGCCATTCAAAATGTATCTCATCCGTAGAATAGGCGTATATTGGTTTTTCTTTCACTGCTCCATCATCATCCAGCCACCAAATCTGCCAATGATAGTAAGGTGTATAATCTATAACGCTCCCATCAACATTCACCTTATTGGGTATCCGGCCGTTGTATTGCAGACGGGGCAATCCCATATCCACCTGCTTCCCATATCTCTTTTCATACGCAGCTATAAGAGCTTTTTCCATTTCTTGCAAATTCGTCATTTCATACCTCCTTTTATTCTATTATAAAAAGCTGCAACTGTCATGTCATCATCGTTACTTAATACCGTATTGCCATTGCCATCAACATAAAATATGCTCTTTACATTCTTTTTTATACCGTTTATTTTCATCGTAGTTTGCCAGCCCAGCATAAACAGCGTTAAAGGTGCTGCCATATTCATGTTGATAGCATGTCTTTTTTTGCATATCACCCTCTTGTCATCATCAAATATTACCACATGGGAGGGAAGGCCGTCTTTTAGAGGGACCAGCCATAATGCTTTTAATTTGCCTTTTTTCTCTGCATCAAGCACCGTATTGAATCTGTTGTCTGTGCCATCTCTGTTGTATTCTGTCAGATAGCTCCCGTCAGTTAGCTCTGCCGCCCACATATAAGAATGCCTGACAGTATCTTTTACAGCTTCTCTCAATTTACCAAAACTCGAAGGATTTGGAATTTCTCCATTCTTCTTTATATCCATTCCTTCGCCCATTGCATTGGTTTCTATTTTTCCTACTGTTTTCATTTTCTTACCTCATTGCATTGAGATATTTAGGAAGAAAGGGATTATTTAAATTTCATCCCATTGGAAAGTTAATGTTTCTGCCGTCTGGACTCCTTCCACCGCTCCGTTCGCTGTGGTATCTACCTTTGTCTGCAATACCGCTGCCTTGCTTTTTGATGCAGCCGTATAATTTGTTGTATCAATCACCAGGGGGGCTGTTGATGTGTAGCTGGTAATGTTGGCTGGTGTGGCTGTCTGACCACGATAATAAGTATGTCCTTCACGCCTGTCGCATGTCCATACTACCGAGCCATCGGTAACTGTCTGTCCAATAGTCGTTGGCCATGTCGGTTCTGCTGCTCCGCTTGTGCCTGCGGTTGTGCATTTATAAACATAACCGTTCGCTGTTGTAGGTCTTACATAATCACCCAGGGAATATGCCGTTGATGCTGCCCATTCGGTAGAATCATCATCCATGTAGTCGCCGGTTGTTCCTTCCGTTCCTGTTGCTTTATCATAGCTTGCTACCGGACATCCGTTATCGCCGGTATCTCTTATACCGACAAGTATCGCACCACCTGTTCCGTAATCCCACCCTATCATACCATCACAATAGAATTTGATATTATTTATCTGGCTGAACGTGCCGGATATGTCAAGGCATAAGTGCACCCAATAAGAATAATTAAAACCGCTTGTAGGTATCCTTATCGAATTTGTTAAATCTAATGTCGCTGGTGAGTCATCCGAGCGGAATCTGAATCCGACATCTATCAGATTTGAAGTGTATGTTGGCGCTCCGTCACTTCCTCCGTATGCACATACTATCCCAACTGTTGCTGCCATATTTACTCACCCTTCTTCTTTTTCTTTTTTTTCTTTGGGGGAGGGGGTATGTCTATTATAACCGCTTCCTCTTGTGGCTCATCAATGACAGTTTCCGTTTCCTCCTCAACCAGCTCGAAGTCTCCGCTCTTTAGATAGAAGTTCACAA
>JAYENM010000181.1:0-12712 GCA_034722095.1 Caldifarciminota bacterium
CTTCCTTTACCACCCCTTACATAAACCAACATCCTTTTGCTGTCAATATCTTCTGGCTTTAATTTTACCGCTTCCCCAACTCTTAATCCAGCAGAATATACCAGCATCAGGATTGCTTTGTGTTTTACATTATCAACTGATGAAAGGATTTTTGCAACTTCTTCTTTGCTTAAAACAACAGGAAGTTTTTTGTCCTTGCGAGGTCTTTTGACTTCATAAGCAAATTTCCTCTTCAGCATAGTCCCATAATAGAATTTTAAAGCATTGATGTCAGAATTTAATGTTGATGTAGCAACCTTCTTCTCCTCCACCAAGTGAAAAAGATAATCCTTGATGTCTCCATCAGTGATGTTATCAGGTTTCTTACCAACGAATTCCAAGAAATCCCTGTTATAATGAATATATGCTTTGATTGTCTTCGAGCTGTATTTCCTTGATACCAATTCCCTTCGCAAATCCTCGAAGAGAGTTATATACGCAAGCTGAAGCTTGCGGCTACCATTTTTGTGACTTTCTGCACTTCCTGTAAAGGTTTGCCCTACAACTGATTTCAAGGATGGCTCTATCCAGACATTTTTGTCTCTGAATATATCAAGGAGACTTATTATTGTATCTTTAGAACGAGGGAATGTCCAGCACTTTTCTTTTGGATTCCATCTGTGTCCCTTTATCTTCTTGACTTTTTCAATATGAACAGGATTAAAGGGCAGAACGACTGCAATCTCCCCAGACTGTCTATTGATTATTTTGATTCTATCATCCCTCATTCCACCTTCCTTTATCAGACATTATAGCATTAAATGGAGAGAATGTCAAGAAAAAAATTTTTCAAACAGTTTGATAAATCGGTTGGCAATATGGGTTGCGTCGTGGATTTTGAGGAATTTTTCTACTCCACAGGATTCTGCGAACCTGCTTTTGTCAAACCCTTTGTCAAATACAAGAGAAAGTTTTTCTTCAAGTTCGGAAAAAATCCTTGTATTTTATGATTTCCTTGCCCATTTTCTCGACATAGGTTGACTTATGGAAGAGAATGGGGCATCCTGAACCAAGTGTCTGACAGACAGTGCTTGAGAGTACTGCGGGATACTTTTTTGATGATTCTCTATAAATAAGATGCACATCTGATGCATAGAGGTATATATAAAGCTCATTAAACGGTAGGGGTCTCAGCTAAACATCCGGGAATGGATATTCGCTTTCCATCTTCCTTAAGAGATTTACATCGCTCTTGGGATTGGTAATGACAATGTATCTCAGCCTGTATTTTTCTGAGAGATGTTTCAGGGTGGGCAAAACGGGGGTTACATCGCCCGATCTGAAACCGAAGGAAGACACAATCTTCTCATCGAGGGGAAGACTGAGTTTCTTCCTTGCCTTGAGTTTATCACCAGGACTGAATGGATAATAGGGATATGGAATTATATGTATAATCTCCTGTGGAAAGTATCTAATAAGGAAACTTCTGTATCTATTGTCAAAACATACAATGGCATCCCAGGAGAACTTGTAATAGAGTGGATCCCTTGGTGGCTTACCTTCATGAACAACACACACAGTTACTGCCTTCTCTTTTATCTTTGGGAATATTTCCCGAAGTCTTTCTGCGGGTAGCCTTTCAAAGTTCTGGGCAACAAAAACCTCGTAGTCCCCTTCTATAAGGGGAGAAGGGTCAAACTCTGTAGCTCTTGTAAAGGGCTTAATAGTATCAACGGAAAAGTGTCTTATAACAAAATTCTCATCCCCCTGCAGGGTGGGTCTGGCATCGGGATGCCTCTTTGCAGAGAATACAGTTAATCTATGTCCAGCTCTCACCCACTCCCTTCCAACAAACTCTGCATGGATTGAGGACCATTGGCAGCATTCCACAGACTCATCATCCCGATGTTCATAAGGCACTAAGCAGTAATCAGTAAAGAAAAGTTTAGAAGTACAAGAGAGGTGGACTACATTTTGTCTCTTTTGACCTGATTACCGATAACTTGATCACTGAGTACTTAAAAAATCGGGGGAGCCGGATTTGAACCGGCGACCTCTTGGTCCCGAACCAAGCGCGCTACCAGCTGCGCTACCCCCCGGAATAATAGTTAGCAGTTCGTTAGTTGGTTAGTTGGTTAGAAACTATCCAACTAACCAACCACCCGACTAACAGACTAACCAACTCTTGTGTTTTGAGATTTATGAAAGGCTACCTGTATCCATATTCCCCAACCAGTGGCACAAAAACACACCCATAGAGTCTCTCTCTAATCTCCCTTCCTTTTTTCTTTCTAACTCTGACGAGCGTCTGGCCAAAGTAATCGGATATGGGAATTACCATTCTACCACCCTCCTTTAACTGTTCAAATAATGGAGGTGGAACATCGGGAGATGCAGCGGTAACAATTATTGCATCGTACGGTGAATACTCAAGTAGTCCAAGTGTCCCATCACCGGAAGATATATAAACATTTTTATATCCAAGTCTATCAAGGATCTCTTTTGCCCTCTTAGCAAGAGGTTCTATTCGCTCAACTGTGTACGCTTCTCTCACTATCTCTGCGAGAACTGCTGCTTGGTATCCTGAACCTGTTCCTATCTCAAGAACCTTTTCTCCACCCGTAAGTTCAAGTTGCTCTGTCATAGAGGCAACCATAAAAGGTTGGGATATTGTCTGTCCTTCGCCTATTGGAAGAGGATAATCACCATATGCGTCATAGATAAGGGATTCGTCAACGAACATATGTCTTGGCACTCTTTTCATCGCCTGTATTACGAGTGGGTCTTTTACCCCTCTGGCAATGATCTGGGTCTTCACCATCAATTCTCTCTGCTGTTCAAAATCCCTCTTTTCCCACATTATTCCTCTATCAATTCTATATTAGCCCTTGGGACTATCACCTTCTCTCCATTCTCTAATTCAGCCTCGAGAATCCTTACCTTTGCTTCTGTCTCTATAACGCGAAGCTCGGGAGGCAGGGCTGTTACCTTTCCAATCTTTCCAAAATGAGGCTCTCTGATTATTCTTATAGGACTTCCTATCTCAAGCCCCTTTGAGGTTTTGATCTCTTTATTGCTCTTTTTACTATTCCCGGGGTCTACTATTGGTATGATAAGTTCTGGTCTCATAACGCCTGCTCTAATCTGGGTTGCACCATTTATGGATGCCTTTTTACCTTCGTTCTTTTTGAGTAATTTGAATGTCTTATCTGCCATTGGCATCTCTCCAAAGCCTTCTGTTATAATGATGGTGATACCCTTTTCCTCTGAACCGGTTATTGCCACGCCAATATCGTACCCAAGCAACTCCTTTAAGTCATAATCCCAGATACCCCCGGTGACTATTCCTATACAGCCGACCTCAATTGCTTTGCGGATTACATCTATTGTAACCAAAGATCCTCCAATTACAACATTCCCCTTGAGTTCGGGTGTTATCATATCTACCGTGAGATGGTCTTTTGGGGACTCAACAAGAGGTATTATAATACCCTTTGTCTCTCCTCCAATACCAAATATGCCCTGAATAAACGTGGCATATGTTTCAACTGAAACACCTTCACTTTTGTATATCTCCACAACCTTTCCGTCTATATAGGCATCCACTTCAACTGGTGAGGGAGGATTACGCAAAATTGCCTGTCCTGTAACCGTGGATATGCTCTCTATCGTCCCGTCGAGAGGTGATTTCACCTGTGTTTTCATCAAACCAAAAAACCCTTTTGTTTCGGCAATTATTTCATCTTTCTTTATTGTGTCGCCAGGCTTTTTCAATAGATATCCGTCGAGATCTTGGGGAGCAACACCAAGAAGACCTGCAAGGTTCAATGGCTGAACATCTCCAGGAAGTTCAGTCCTTGCTACTATTGTATCTCCTTTCACTTCATCACCAACAGAAACCAATACTTCCCCTTTTAGTGGGAGTCTTCTTTCCCTTCTTATCAGGGTGCCTGCTGCAACTTTTAGCCCTGGGGTATACGCATGAGCCATAAAAACCTCCTTTAATACTTAAAGTATTGTCAAAAATCTAATGCACAGCATTCTTCGAACCACAGAGAGCAGTTTGCGAAAAGCGAAGAGGGAAAAGCGAAGGGTGAGAAATCCTCTATCCCTTCTCTCTCATCTCTCTTCCCCTTTCTTCCCCCTCCCTGCCTGACGCCTGCCTGCCGGCAGGCAGGGCAGGCAGGTGTGGTTTATTTCATATTTTATGTATCGGGATAAACCTGAAGCGCTTTAATCCAGCTCGACAGTTTATCCATACGTTTTCTCGCCTCGGCGGGGAGTTTGAAAGGCCTTCCCCTCGCATCCACGATAATACCCACAACCCCACCACTGATCTCCATCTCTATCTTTCTCTCTTTATTGGGACCAATGTAGAAACCTCTTTCTGTTTCTATAATTATCTTTTTCTTTTTATCTGTTGCAAGCGGAATTCTTACCATGTCTCCATAGTTTACAGAAAATTCTCCGTCGTCACTCTTTATTCTGATACAGGGAACTCCATCGGTCTTTGCCGTTCCAATAGGTGCTATACAGTACCCGAGAGGAACAAGACAGTCTTTGTAAAATACCTCGATGGCTGCATCTTCATTCACCTCTGCAAGCACACCAAGATGTGGCATCATAAATATGGAGTCAACACCAAGCCTTGTTATACCTTCTGGAAGAAAGGCATCTATGAGCATAAGAGCAGACTGAACCCTTCTTGGTGCGTGGGAAAGTGCCCCTCCCGAACCTATGAGGATATTCAAACCCATCATATCCACGAGTGTTTCACCTGTTTGTGCTTGGGCAAATGTGTCCGATATGGTTCTCTCCCGTTGGACTCCTTTGAGCCCAACCGCCATTGTTTTATGTTGAAAGAAGGCGAGCCGTAATGCCTCTCTTGCTATAGCCTGTTCTATTTTCAGCTCAACCAATGTTTGTGGTATGGTTGTAGGTCTTATCATCTTGTTCCTTATACGATTTCTTAAGTCTTTTTCATCTATTTCAAATGGGATCCATCTTGTTATATTTTCTATCCCTGTCTCTGCAAGGACATTTGATATGGAATAACTCATTCCAAGATTTGCGGAGACAGTTCTATTGAATACATCTTCAAAGACAGAAAACACATCTGTTGTAGCACCACCAATATCAACTCCCATAGCACTTATACCCTCGTGTTTTGCAAGGTAGTGGATGAGCGAACCGACTGCACCAGGAGTTGGCATAATAGAAACATCTGTCCATGCCATAAGTTTTTTGTACCCAGGTGCATGAGCCATAACATGTTCCATAAATTGTTCGTGTATCTTGTTCCTGGCAGGTACAAGATTTTCTCTCTCAAGGACAGGACGGAGGTTGTCAACAATTGCAAGATCTGCTTTTTCGGTGAGGGTTTTCTTGACCACGTCTCTCGCATCCTTGTTACCTGCGTATATTACAGGCAGTTTGTAACCCATACCGAATCTCGGGCGAGGATCTGCTGCTCCAATCAATTCCGCAAGCTCTGCAACATGTGATATCGTTCCACCATCCACGCCGCCAGACAGGAGGATCATATCGGGTCTTAATTTTCTTACAATCTCAATCTTTTTATGTGGTAGTCTGCCATCATTGGATGCAATCGTCTCCATAACTATTGCACCTGCACCAAGTGCTGCCCTTGCTGCACTCTCTGCTGTCATAGACTTAACAACTCCTGCTACCATCATCTGGAGACCACCGCCAGCAGAAGATGTGGATATATAAATATCAACGCCCTCCTTATCATTTTTTCTTGATTTTATGATCTTTTCACCACTTAGGATTTTTTTCCCTGTCAGTTCTTCAACCTCCCCTACAGCATTCAGAACACCTCTGGTTACATCTTCAAAAGGCGCCTCAACTGTTGTGGGTGCCTCGCCCCTCGTAACGAGCCTGTATTCACCTTCTTTCTTTTCTATAAGTATTGCCTTTGTTGTAGTGCTTCCGCAATCTGTTGCGAGTATTGTTTGTAATTCATCCTTCATAAATCCTCCTTTAAAACGCAATATTATGTAAGATTAAATTAGCTTTTGCTTTACCTCAGTACCTTTGCATACAAATTTAGTTTCTGTTAACTTTTTTATCTCATCTATTACCCTTTGTATCATCCAGTCAGGTGTGGATGCACCCCCTGTCACACCTACCTTACACACATCTGAAAACCAGTTCTTCTTCAACTCCTTTTCCGTTTCTATATGATAAGTGGGTATTTCCTTTTCTTTTACGAGTGCCGTGAGTCTTTTTGTATTTGCAGAATTTTTACCCCCTACTATAATCATGCAACCAACCTCTTTTGCAAGTTTAAGAGCGGCTTCTTGGCGCTGTTGTGTAGATGTGCATATGGTATTAAATACCCTTACCTCCAGCGTAATTTTGATGAGTTCAGATACCACCCGTGATAGCATCTCCATAGATTGTGTTGTTTGTGCGACAACTCCTATTTTGTTTGAAAGTGAGATATCTTTTATGTCGGTGTGATTATTTATACAGGCTGCATCTTTACCTGCAAAACCAAGAATCCCCTCTACCTCTGGATGTTCTCTCTCCCCAAGTATCACTACCTGATAACCTTTCGCCTTTAACATTTTTGCCTTTTCCTGTGCCTGTTTTACAAATGGACAGGTAGCATCTACTATGGTGAATCCTCTTTCTTTTGCGTGCTCTACTGTGGATGGAGGAATACCATGGGAGCGTATTATAAGTATTCCCTTTTTTATATTGTTAAGGGTTTCAAGAGGTATAATTCCCTTCGTGCGTAGCTGTTCCACAACCTGTGGATTATGGATAAGAGGTCCTAATGTATATATTGGAATCTTAGAGTTTTTTGCAGTCTCATACGCTATTCTTAGTGCCCTCTCAACTCCAAAACAGAAACCTGCATTCTGTGCAAGATATATTTTCATGGAATTTATTATCCTGTGAGTTCCTCGTTTATCTCCTGCATCGCCTTAAGCACAATGTTGACAAAGTCATCTAATGGGATACTTATTTTCTCACAGGCACGTATTTGCTCCCTGTTTGCTCCCCTTGCAAACCCTTTCTGTTTAAACTTCTTCAAAACAAATTTTGTGTCTATTCCTGTGAGTGTTTTTGATGGATGCATCAGCATAGCAGCTATTATAAGGCCTGTGAGTGGGTCGAGTGCATAGAGTGCAATGTCCATAGTTGACTTTGGTTCGATATAGCCTGTGTGCCTTTCTATGGCTTTTACTACTTTATCGTCCAGCTTGCCCTTGAGAAATGATGCACCCTTTTTGCCGTGTTCTTCTGCATCTTTAATCTCCTCATAATCTATATCGTGCAGAAGCCCTGCAAGTCCCCACAGGTCAGCGTCTTCTCCAAGATACTCTGCTATACGTTTCATTCCAATCTCACAGGCGAGCGAATGTTTTACAAGGTTTTTCTTTTTTAACTTGGAGTGAAGAATATCCAGTGCTTCTTTTCTTTGCATTATATTAAATTACGCGTAAATAAACCATTCACCCTGTTAGATAATTTCATATCTAAAGCGGCAGGGATTTCACCTGCCTACCGTCAGGCAGGCGTGATTATCACAAGAGCAAAAAGTTGGTTAGTTTGTTGGTTTGTTAGAATCTAACAAACTATCCAACTAACAGACTAACTCCTTACATAATCTGTGAATATCTGTGTTCATCTGTGGTTAATGCTTATTCTGGTGTCTCTGACAATGTCTTAATGTTTTGCATAATCTCTTGCGATATTGCATCAGCCCTCTCTCTAATTTTGCCTTTGAACATATCAGGATATATTGGTTTGCCAAATATCACTCGGGGTTTCACTTTTCTCAGAAATTGGACGATGAGTGAGAAGTTTACACCGTGTATATATGCAGGGATTACAGGCACATTTGTTCTTGCCGCGATAAACCCAACTCCGGGCTTGGCATTTAGAAGAACCCCTTTAAGACTCCTTGTACCCTCAGGAAACATTATGACACATAGACCTTTTTTCAAAAATTTCTCTGTATGCCTTATCGCCTCCTTATCTATTCCCGATCTACTGACCTTGTATGCGTTGAAATATTTAAGCAACCAGGAATAGAATGGATTTATTATAAACAGTTCCTCTTTTGCAAAGAAGAACGCTTCACGCTTCCATATTGCAGCTCCTACAAGGGGAGGATCATAGTTCGTGAGGTGGTTAGACGCAACAATAACACCACCTTTCTCTGGTATATTTTCTCTGTTGTAAACCCTGAACCCCAAAAAAAGGCGCCATATAAAATTTATAACTCTTGCCGCTAGCCTGTATCGCAGCTTCATACCTTATTAGTCATTAGAAATTGGTCATTAGTCATTTATAAAAACTACTACTTTGCATTTCTTATAACTTCTATCACCTTCTCCACTTCATCCTCTATGGATAAATGGGTAGTGTCTATTATCACAGCATCTTCAGGTATTTTGAGCGGGCTTTCTGCTCTCGTTTTATCCTGCTCATCCCTCTTTTTTAATGATTCAATAACAGATTGCAAATCAGCGGTTCTCTCAAGTTCTCTCTGTCTTCTTCGTGCTCTTTCTATAAGGTCCGCATCCATATATATCTTTACATCTGCATCCTTGAACACAACTGTTCCTATATCCCTACCCTCACATATTACATTTTCTTTTCTACCCATCTTTCTTTGTTTTTCTACGAGATTGCTGCGGACATCTTTATATGCCGCGACGGTAGAAGCTACACTGCCTACTTCCTCTGTCCGTATGAGATTTGTTACTTCTCTGCCGTTCAAAAAAATACGATTTTCATCTAGCCAATCCGTCAGCTGACGGACAAATCGTATGTTAATCTCGCGTGATACATCAGCAACTGCTTTTCTATCATGGATATTTATTCTGTTTTCAATACAGTATAATGCGACTGCTCTATACATAGCGCCTGTATCTATGTATATAAATCCCAGTTTCCTTGCGACCTCCTTTGCAGTGGTGCTTTTCCCTGAGGCGGATGTTCCATCAATTGTAACGACCATAATGCCCCGTCAGTATTTTACAATAAATTTATTACTTTGTCAAGAAAAAATTGAGTGCCATCACCTGTGTATCAGTATTTTAAGGACTTCGATTTATTAAATCGAAAAATAATACTTAAATTTATGCTCCCGCTTCTTTTGAACAAGCAAAAGAAATAAAAACAATAAATTTCAATATGAAATTTTGCATTTTAATATGTAATTTTGATATTTAATATTTGATTTTTGATTTTACCTTTGCAAAGTGGTCATATCCACCCAATCTTACTTCTCTTCCGTCGTTGAACCTCATTCCTTCTTTTACTATTTCACCTATCTCAAAAAAATTCAGCCTTTTTCTGAGTTTGCCGAGGTTTTTCCTGTTCAGTGTAAAAAGCAGTTCAAAGTCCTCTCCTCCATACAAGGCAAAGTCATCAGGTTTTTCTTCCATCAACATTGCGATTTTTTTCGCCTCTTTCTCTACAGGTACACTATGAATAATGGCGCCCACGCCACTTTCTTTGAGCAGATGATATAGGTCAATAGCAAGTCCATCTGATACATCTATCATAGATGTTGCGAACTCTGAGAGTATCAAGCCTTCTTCTATTCTTGGCTCTGGATGAATGTACTTCTCTATCACTTCTTTGAAAGAGGTTGGGTCATTTTTTAATGTTTTGAGTCCTGCAATGGACCCTCCAAGTGGTGCAGTAACACATAAAACATCGCCAAGCTTCGCTCCGTTCCTCCTTACTATCTGTTTAGCTTCACCTATGACACAGAGTGATATAAAGAGAGTATTGCTCTTTACGGTATCGCCACCAATAATCTCTGTATCAAACTTATTTGCAAGTGATCTGATGCCGTGAGCAAGTGACTCTGCAAGAGTAATATTTCCCTCGGGCATGCCGAGAGCACATAAAAGTACCTTTGGTCTTCCTCCCATTGCTGCAATATCGGATAGGGTTGCAGCACAGCTTCTGTAAGCAGCGTCGTAGGGAGTAATAAGGAATAGATCAAAGTGGACTCCCTGAACAAATGAATCTATAGATACAACAGGAGTAAACCCCGGAGTGATGTTGAATTCTTCTGCATCATCGCCTATCTTTGGAAAAAGAATTTTTAATCTGTCTATGATTTCAAGTTCAGTAGACATTACATCTAAGCAAAAATTCTAAATAACAATTTCTAAATCCTTCACCCCGTTAGATATGAAATTATCTCACGGGGTAAATAATATCTAAATCCCAATTTTCTAAATTCTTCCAGACAAGTCAGAATCGTTTGGAATTTATAATTTGGAATTTGTTTAGAGTTTCGGATTTCGAATTTAGAATTTCTAATTTTACCCCTATGAATTGCTGAACTAAAAGATTTTAGAGGTAGGTGTGATTGGCATCTGGGTATATTCCTTGTTTTACCTCTTCAATATATCTGTTTATTGCCTCTCTTATCTCATTCTGCAGGTGTGCATATTCTTTTACGAATCTTGGCATCGGTCCAGGTAAGAACCCGAGTATATCTGTTACGACAAGAATCTGTCCATCACAGTATCTACCTGCACCTATTCCATATACCGGGACTTTAACCTTTTCCGTTATTTTTCTTGTAACATCCTCTGGGACACATTCCACTATAATTGAGAAGACACCTACGTCTTCGAGTGCCGTTGCGTCTGTTAGAAGTTCCAGAGATTCAGTATTTTTCTTTCCTCTCACCCGATAACCCCCAAATTTCTTATACGACTGTGGGGTCATACCTATATGGCCCATTACAGGAATACCAATATCTACGAGTTTCTTTATTGTATCCTTTATTGCAAGTCCACCCTCCAGTTTCACTCCATCCACTCCAAGACGCATAAATCTTCCAGCATTTCTGATTGCATATTCTATAGACTGTTGGTATGACATATATGGCATATCCGCTATCACCATTGCCCTTTGCGCCCCCCGTCTGACTGCACCCACGACAGGTAACATATCCTGCATCGTGACAGGGAGTGTAGATGAATATCCAAGTACTGTTGTGCCATACGAGTCACCAACCAATATTACATCTATGCCAGCTTCATCTTCAATCTTTGCAGTAATATAATCATAGGCGGTGAGAAGAACTGCCTTTTCACCCTTTCCTTTCTTTTTTATCAGATATTGTGGAGTTACTCTTTCCATAGAAAGATAGTCATTGGGTTATAAAATCGTTGGATCATTTTATTTGGTCTATTCGGTTTGTATAGTTTTCTGCCTTATATCCTGTTATGCACCATTATAGTGAGATTTTATGATAATTTTAACTTGGTTTTTCCTCTGCTTTTGACTCACTTTCTTCCCTTTCTTTCTCCTTTACATATGTGAGTTTCAAGTCTGACAAGGTAGAACTAATTAGAGATTCCTCTTCTTTTGTAAGATTTCCCTTTGTTTTCTCATTTATAAGGTCAAGGGTATCTATAGTGTATTTTGCAAGATTGAGATTCTTCTCTACTTTGTCAGTCAATGGATTTTTAACGACACCAAGGTGCTGAAGGGCAATCGTAGCAAAGAAGTAAATCACTGATACAAAATCTGGTTTAGCCATATCTTCTCCAGATTAAGCAGTACTTTTTAAACAACGGACGCAGATTCAAGAACAGATGACCTTTTAAGTATCCGAATTGACAGAATACAAAGCATATCAGGATACCAGATGACCAGTGTGCAGAGTATCAGTGTATCAGGATATCAGGCATAAGTCCTCTCTAACCTGATGTCCTGATTTACTGGTATCCTTCCTACTGATACTCTGATCTTCTGATATACTCATCATGATATCCTTTCCACTTACCCCCGCCTTAGCGGGGGCGGTCAGGAAACACATTATATATTTACACAATTTCCACTTATAAGTGATTTACGCAGGATAGGTATGCCCTTTTCTGTATAGATTCTCGGGACTCTCGGACCAATATTACTTGTTATTTCATAGCTTATCGTCTTTGATATGCGAGCGACATCATCTGCGCTAATTTCCTCGTCCCCATCTTTTCCAATGACTGTGACCTTATCGCCTATTTTTACATCATTTATATCTGTTACATCAACCATGGTTAAGTCCATACATACATTGCCTATTATCGGTACTCTCTTTCCTTTTATTATAACCTCTCCCTTGTCTGAGAGGGTTCGCGGAAGTCCGTCTCCATAACCTATGGATATTGTCGCCACATTCGTTCTTTTCTTTGCCTTGTATGTCCTGCCATAACTCACTGAATCGCCCTTGTCTATCCACTTTAGATAACATATCCTGCTCTTCAAGGACATAATAGGGGACACATCAACATTTTTTTTCTCCTTTGGGTAAAGTCCGTATAAAAGTAGTCCCGGTCTTACCATATTAAAGTAAGAGGACTTCATATTAAGTATTGCGGCAGAGTTTGCAGTATGGTAGTATGAAATGGATATAGCCTTCTCTTGCAGAGAGTTTACGATATGATTAAATCTTTCAAGTTGGAGATATGTGAAACTTTTGTCATTGCTCTCCGCCTCTGCAAAATGGGTAAATATCCCATCTATTTTAATCCATTTTTTCTTTTGTATCTCACATATGAATTGCAGTGCCTCAGGATATTGCACGCCCGTTCTCCCCATACCCGTGTCTATTTCTATGTGTATTTTAACTCTCTTTTGCTGTCTTTCAGCCTCTTTTTCAAGTTGATTTGCAAAACTGGTGTATGTAACCGTCGGAATAAACCCTTCGTCTACAATAATAGGAATA
>JAYENM010000182.1:0-2469 GCA_034722095.1 Caldifarciminota bacterium
ATCCAGTAGCTGAGGTACATAAATTTCTGGCACATTTCCCACGGCTATGTCTATTAATCCGTACCATTTTATTCCGTAGTAAAAGATAGTATAAACATTTATAGCACATAGAGCAAGTGCAACCCCACAGCATGCTTTAGCCAGATCTGACGTTGCCTTCACCTTCACTGTTAATGCACTTATGTAACCGAAGAGAAACCAGCCCATTATGAGCAGAATAATACACGAGCACACGCTTTCCCAAAAGGCTATGCTGTGGTCAGAGTTTATGGCTATTCGCCACAGAATTGCTGCGGCTATTATCGCTATTAATGTTCGTTCATTCGTTATTACTCCGAATAAAAATTCTTTCATGCTCTTTGCAGGCTTCTTCAATCTTCCTTTGATTAGCGATCTGTAATTCTCGTGCATCTCTCTAAAATACCGCGCAGACCCTATTATCGCACAATAAAACGTCACGAACATGACATATCTTATATCTCTAAAAATGGAATCGTGTAGCAGAGAAACTTCTATGTGCAGTAACCCAACCCACCTCAGTCCATAGTAAATAGCAACATAAATATTTAGAACGAGAAGGCAGATGGCGACCCAATGATAGATCTTATTTGTAACTGGCCAGCTCGTCGGTTTCCGGGACATGGAACACATGTAAGCGAAGAGAGCCCAGCCAATTATGAACAGAGAAATACCTGAACAGATACATTCCCAAAGGGCTTCAGTCTTGTCAAGGCTTACCAGTGAACGCCAAAAAAACGCTATGCCTGCTATTACTATTAATATCCGTTCATCTGTTATTACCCTGAATATCTGTTCTCTCATTCTCTTTTTTTGCTGTAATTGGTCAACAAAATCCTGGTCCTGGAGATCTTTATTTAGAAATAGAATCCCTTTACACACTCCGGCTTCCTTGTCAAGAGGTCTTGAATACTGACAATGCCCACGAGCACCCCATTTTCAACCACTGGTACTCTCTTTATGCGCTTCTTCGCTGCGAGCTTGCACACTTCGTCTACTGATACTCCCGGCTCGATGGTTACCAAAGGGAATGCCATTATTTCTTTTGCCTTTACCTCGCTTGCCTTCCTATCCGTTAATAGAACTTTCAATGCTATGTCGCGCTCGGTAATAATTCCTGCGGGTTTGCCTTCCGAGGTTATCGCTACACTCCCTATCCCCAACTCGTCCATAGCTTCTGCTATTTTAGTGACCAACGTGTCTTCATCTTCAGCGATGATTGGCGTGGTCATTATATCTCTAACTTTCGTCGCTCCTTTCCCACCTCTGTTCTCCTTTCTAAATAAGAAAGAAGGGACTACCGAACAGACCCCCTGTTTACGTCTACGTGCCAAAACATGTGCAAAGGGATAAAATCTTCTTGCATACTCTGGCTTCTTTGTCAATATGTTTCTAACGCTTACAATACCGATGAGCTCATCGTTTTCAATCACCGGCAGCCTTTTCATGCCCTTCTTTATTACGAGTTGACATGCCTCTTCAACTGATGTTTCGGGCTCGATGGTTACCAAAGGGAAAGACATTATTTCTTTTGCCTTTACCTCGCTTGCCCTTTTATCCTTTAATAGAACTTTCAATGCTAAGTCGCGCTCAGTAACAATTCCTGCGGGTTTACCATCTTTTGTTATAACTACACTCCCTACTCCCAGTTTTGTCATATCCTTCGCTATCTCAGTGACCAACGTGTCTTCATCTTCCGCGATGATTGGATGTGTCATTATCTCTCTAACTTTCATCAAATCAACTCGCTTATGCGGATATTCCGAGCCCTCCATGGGTTCTACCCCCTCTCTCACATACAGAGCGAGTTCTTGAAAAGAAGTCTTTCTCTCATGTCCTGGTTCTGAAAAGTTCTCATCTGCAACAAGATCAAAATCAAGTTCATAGCTTCCAGGACCCGGCGGTATGAAATCTAATATTGCCACGTTGCCCTCATGGGTTGCAGTGTATCTTCCCAAATACTGCCGACCAGTATAAGCTGTCTTGAAAAGT
Source organism: Caldifarciminota bacterium (assembly GCA_034722095.1). GTDB lineage: Bacteria > Hydrothermota > UBA3073 > UBA3073 > UBA3073 > UBA3073. Next base: position 2,011 of record JAYENM010000182.1, read on the forward strand.
GAAATGAACTCCATAAATGACCTATCCTCACTGAACAAGCAATTTCCCAGGCGATCGGCGATTGATAACCTGTAATTGTTGAATTGAACTCCAAGGGAGGGTTCATATTCGTACCACTTAACCGTTTCACTAAACCTGAAGATGAGCCCTATTCTGCACCATTTCTGAAAGGTTGTTATTTCAAAAGAGCCGGATATCTTTATCCTTCCATTCTTTCTATTACCTTCAAACCTTACTATTTCTCTTTCCGGAGATGTTTTTCTCTTATGTTTCAGAAAGCCGGAGACAACCAATACTCCTATGACTCTCGGAAACGAAACTAAAATACCTCTCCCCCAATCCATAGTTCTTTGTGTTTAATCTTGTACTTGTAAAATCTGCGGGTTTATTTACAGCGGCTAATGTAGATATTACTCCTTATACGTCTTTTCTCCTTTTTTAATCAGATACTCACACTCC
>JAYENM010000183.1:0-12690 GCA_034722095.1 Caldifarciminota bacterium
TATAGAAGAACTCCGAATGAAGAAAGACGAGAGGGAGATTAAACTTATAAAAAAGGCATGTGAAATTGGCAACAGGGTATTACAGGAGGTTTTAAAAAAGATATCTTTTCGCTCTACAGAGAAAGATATATCCGCAGAGATAGAATTTCTCATAAAAAGGTATGGGGGCGATAAGCAGTCCTTTGATACGATAGTTGCAGCAGGGGACAACTCCGCTCTCCCACATGCAATCCCGACCGGCAGGAAGATTGGTGGCGAGAATATGCTCCTTATAGACATGGGGGTTTTTTGTAATGATTATGCTTCTGATATGACAAGAACATTTCTATTGAAGGAGGACAAAAAGGCAAAAGAGATATACGCAGTAGTCTCTGAAGCGCAGAAGAGGGCAATAGAGGCATTAAAGCCCGGTGTTGAGTTGAAAAAGATTGATAGGATTGCAAGGGATTACATTAGTGATAATCACTACGGCAAGAATTTTGGTCATAGCCTTGGACATGGTGTTGGGTTATCTGTGCATGAACTTCCAAGGGTCTCATATAAAAGCACTTATAAAGCAGAAGAAGGAATGGTATTTTCTATTGAACCCGGTGTATATATACCAGGATACGGAGGGGTAAGGATAGAAGACCTTATTCTGGTTACAAAAACCGGATATAAAGTCATCACAAAATCCCCGAGTGCGTCTGCGGAAGTCATTACGGGACTATAGTCTCATACACCAATCCCCTCGACAGGAATCGAACCTGTATTACAAGTTTCGGAAACTTGTGCTCTATCCATTGAGCTACGAGGGGAGTCATATTGATGCAGGGTAAAACGCGTATCTTTCTATTAAAAAGAAGCTATTTCGATCCAGCAAGTTACAAGCGCTTATTTGCTCTTGTACCTCATCAACTTTCTTCTTTTCTTCAGTTTATGGGTCTTCACCTTTTTGAGTTTTCTCTTTTTCCCGCAAGACAAGTTATCACCCCCCCCAAAAAAATAATCAGTAAGCAGTAATCAGTAAAGACCAAAGACATAAGACCAAAGACATAAGACCAAAGACTAAATAACTTAATGACTCAATAATCCAACGACAAACTGATAACTGATTAGTCCCTACGCCTTACTCCCTACTCCCTACGCCTTACTCCCTACTGTCCTCCTAAGGGTTTTTGAGGGTTTGAACACAGGGACCATACAGGCCGGGACATTCAGTTTTTTCCCTGTCTTTGGATTTCTTGCAACCCTTTCCTTTCTCATTCTTGAGGTAAACACTCCAAAACCACGAAGTTCTATTCTCTTGCCTGCCCTTATCCCCCCTATTATCTTTGACATAAATGCATTCACCACCGCCTTCGTTTCCACCATAGATAGACCAGTCTCAGAGGCTATGTCTCGAACTATATCTTCCTTTCTTAGATTCATACCGCCCCCTATCTATTTGTAATACCAATGTTACGACTTAAGACCTGCTCTTAAAACATTATACTATCATTTTTGCCATTTGTCAAGAAAAAAACATTTTTTTAAATTTTTCCTTGACAAACAGAAAAAAAAGTTTTATAATAAGTTTAACCACGGAGAACACAGAGGAATCAATTCAAAATTATCAATTAGCAATGCAAAACTATCAATCTCAAGATCCGTATGGATTTGCGAAAAATCATTTTAAATTGCTAACTGCTAATTTTGCATTTTACATTGTTTCTTTGTCTCCGTGACTTCTGTGGTTAAATATTTTACACAGAGATATAGAGGGATATTATGAGGAGGGTATATCTTATCGTTATTTCTCTCTTCCTTTCTCAGGGAATTAGTCTGGGAAGGGCATTTATTACGGATGAGGAGAGGGTAGCATTTATGGATACCGCAAAGGTTACGGGTGATGAACTTGCGGTTGTAACGATGATAGATGGCAGGGAGTTTCGTATAAAGTTCTTTCCAGGGGATGCACCGAATACAGTAAAAAACTTCATTATGCTTACGAGGGCAGGTTTTTATGATTCCCTTACATTCCATCGTGTAATAAAAGACCCTCCGTTTGTTGTGCAGGGAGGGGACCCAGAGGGTGACGGGACAGGGGGCCCGGGATATACAATAGATGCTGAATTCAACGATAGACCCCACAAAGAGGGTACAGTCGCAATGGCAAGGTCAAATGACCCGAATTCTGCAGGCTCTCAGTTCTATATTTGTCTTGCCCCCCAACCTCATCTTGATGGAAAATATACTGTGTTTGGCGAGGTGATAGAGGGTATGGATGTTGTAAGAGGGATAGAGGCAGGAGATACAATAAAATCAATAAGGGTTGAGGAGATACCCCCCCTGACACCACAGAAAACAAAGAATAGACAGGAATAGCTAATCAGTTTAATCCCTGCCTACCGGTCCTTACGGATCTGGATGGACAGGCAGGCGTTTAATCCGTTGACAATATCTGATGTTAATTTTTTCTTGATTGTATAAGAAAGTATAAAATCACAGAGTTGCCTAACGGCGACCTTCGGTTCACAGAGAAAGACATTTTTATTTTATTCTCTGTGCACTCAAATTTCATCTCCTTGTATCTTTAAGAGAAATCTCTTGCGCAGCATTCTTCGAATCGGGCAATTTTATGGTAGCACTATTGTATAGTGCTCCATATATCAGGGAGTTTGAATATGGAGGACATTCACCCTGTTAGATAGTAAACATCTAACAGGGCAAGGAGGTTTTGCTCTTTTTAAACAAAAATTCTCTGTGTTCTCTGTGGTGAATTTTTTACTTGACAAATAGCAAAAAAAGTGATATAATATTTGAGAGGGTATTTAGAAATAAAGCCAGAGATTACAGGAGCAGAAGTTCAAAGTATTTTGTGGGAAAGGTCTCCTGACCTTGAAGACCTTCAGGCCATACGGCTCGGACGAGAGATGCCTTCCACAATTATAAAATCTGTGAAATCAATGGCTAAAAGAGGAGGTGATAGCATTTTGTGGGTATCCATACCTGCCTGCCGTCAGGCAGGGAACCTTAACAAATGGGCATCTACGAATGTTAAACAGCCTCAAAATAGAAAGGAGGTGATGCTGGGGATGTGATGTCTATGCCCAGGGTAAAGTGAATGCTATAAGTCAGAATGCCCTGGTAGTTATTTGTATTGGGGAGCTTAGGCCCCTTATAGAAAGGAGGAAAGGATGAAAGGCGTAAAGATATTGTTGGTAATGCTACTTATAGGTTCTATTGCAAGTGGCATATATGCTAAACCTGCTGAGGTATATCTGATGCCAACTAACCCGGGAGAACCTAGCAAGATGGTTTCAGTTGGCGACAAGGCAACGGCTGACTTGTGGCTCGAATACACACAGGGGGGTACACCTGATTACCTCCTGTCTGGAGTGGCAGATATAGAGACTGTAGGTGTTTTCTTTCAGCCTCCAGCTGCCTGCACCCTTCTTGCCATTGAAGCTACTGCCATTGCCTATTATGACTCAACCCAGAACTCATTCGAGATGTTTGCTGCCCTTAGTGATCCTGCGCTGACAGCGGACGCATGGCAGGAGTATCATAGTGCGTCTGCAACACCAGGACCAACTCCCATTGAGGAGATTATAGAAGGTCCTACTCTTTATACCGGTATAGCTAGTGACGCGTGGACCATAGATACTCTTTGGGTTAGTTCTACTCCTGATGTTGGGGAAAACCCATTCTTTGGCGGTTGGATAAAGGCAGCGGTTGACTCATCACCTAATCCTTATATCTATGCTAATGCAACTGAGGCGCCCTATCACGCCATTGTGTGGCGTTCTGTACCTGCCAGTGAGACTCCTGGCTGGTATTCCTCCTGGCATATTTTCAGAGTAAGAGCACTGGTGAGGATATACGAGAATATTGGTCCGATGATCACTCCTGAGCCGTTGCCGGGTACATATTACACAGGTAACAGAACAGTAGGAATCTACACAGAGGACTTTGGTCCATCAGCTCCCGGAATTGCTGAAATACACCTGTACTACTCTGTAAACGGCGGTGATACCCAGGAAGTTACCGTGGTGCAGGATTCTGCAAATACCGAGACACCAAACTTTGAATATGCATGGTGGCATGCAGAGATACCGGGTCAGTCAGGCGGGTCAGTGGTGACCTACTGGGTAGAAGGCGTCGACGGCGAAGGTGCGCCTGCTTCCTCAGCTGAATACTCCTATATGATAGGTGCAGGTACACCCGGTAATGGACTTCTCTACGTTGAGGTGGATGAGGCCTGGAGCATTATGGATATACATAATGCATATACTGGCCATCCATGGGATCTGTGGTATGAGTACTTTGGTGGCGTTGCTGATAATACGGTAACAGACTACTATATCACAGGCGCTGGTGCCAATGCAATCTCCTGGCTTACTTTCTCGGGTTACATCTTTGCCGAGTGGTCCTTCACCGAGGCATTCAGGAACTTTATGGATGCAGGCGGATGTCTATTCCTTGCCGGTCAGGATGTACCTGGTGGTGGCTACGAACTTGGATACGGAGAGTGGGTTGCAGAGTCACCACATCCACTTGCTGATTATCTGAAGGTGTATGGAGGAACAGACGATTACATCGCAGATGACCCGTTTTCAGTATTCGTTGATAATACTGATGTCCTCACAACAGGTATGCCTGACGAGGTAGAGGTTAGCTGTGGTTCTATCTATCAATCCACCTGGGTTGGTATCTTCACAGACCTTGATGCTGGATGCGTACCTCTGTTCTTTGATGCTGAAGGTAACATACTTGGATACAGATATACTACACCGGGCGGCTTCAAGGTTGTGTTCCTCTACTTCGAGTTCCATGCCATGACTGACACAGATGCACAGGATACATTTATATCCAACTTGACCGACTGGTTTGCTGTTAGTGTAGAGGAAAATCCTGAGGAATTGGTATACAATCTTCCTATGGTAAGTCCGAACCCGCTTTCAAGACCCACTACGATTAACTTCTCTATACGAAATAATGAGCATGTATCTGTCAAGGTATACGATGTAACAGGTTCACTTGTGACTAATCTTGTAGACGAGAGCTTGGCTGCTGGCGCGCATACTCTCACGATAGATACAGAGAGCCTCACATCTGGTGTATACTTCCTGAAGATGGATGCAGGAACATTCTCTGGAACAAGGAAGTTTGTTGTGATGAAGTAATCCGTTATAGCTAACGGATGTATTACTGGGCTCCGCCTCCTCTGCCTTTGACGGGGTAGGTGGCGGGGCCCGGACAAATTCCAAATTCTAATTTATTCCAAATAATGCATTAGCTTTTGAAACCGCTAATAAACGCCGATACCATAAATCCGAAATCCTAATTTCTAAATTCTAAACAAATCCCAAATTCAAAATTCCAATATTTCAAACTGTTTGGAATTTGTCAACCTATCCACCCTGCCTACTATCGGGCAGGTTACAGATAGAAAGGAGGTTGCTATGCGTAAGGTTTTCATAGTAATGGTGCTACTCCCCCTCCTTGCATTATCCCTCTCCGCACAGGTAACAGGCAAGATATCAGGTAGAGTAATAGATAGCCAGACGGGCGAACCACTCCCCGGAGCGAATGTATTAATATTGGGTACTACTATGGGAGCTGCATCTGACCATGAGGGCTACTATTTTATTATAAATGTGCCTGTGGGAGAGTGGACTATGAGGGTTACGATGATGGGATATGAACCAGTGACGATAGAAGATATGAGGGTAAGCGCAGGGCTTACAACGACACTTAATTTTGAACTACGCTCTACTGTAATAGAGGTTGAGGGGGTAACGGTAATTGCGGAAAGACCGCTTATTATACCAGATGCTACCTCCACTATGCACATAACCACAGCAGAAGATGTTGCCCGTCAGCCTGTTCAGACATATCAGGCAGTAGTGCAGCAGCAGGCTGGTGTGGTGCAAACGGGTGGGGGTGTGAGCGGTGTAGTAGATGGTATACACATAAGAGGAGGAAGAGGAGATGAAGTTGCATTTATGGTAGATGGCATGCCAGCAACAGACAGGTTGACTGCAAGGGCAGGGGCATCCATCGACATAAACTTGAATGCAGTGGAGGAGATATCAGTCATAACCGGTGGATTTAACGCGGAACATGGACAGGCTATGTCCGGGGTTGTCAATGTGGTAACAAAAGAGGGTGGCCCAAAAATAGAGGGTATGACAAGGTATACAACGGATGCTGTATTCGGCAATTCACTCGACGAAGGGAGACACAGATACGAGATAAATATGGGCGGACCTGTTCCGTTTGTCAGGCCTATAACCTACTTCTTCTCAGGGGAGGTAAATAATAGAGAACACCTTTCGAGATATTTTCCTATAAGAGGTAAGGAAGAGTTTCTATCCAACTCCGACCGTGAGTTTTACTCTCTGCAGGGGAAGGTAGCATACAAGATCAGCCCCGACATCAAGGTCCACCTCTCTGCTTTTCTTTCAAGAGCTCAGGGAGGTAATTATGGGACCTATGCAGGTCTCCCTGCTATGACAGATATGACGCAGGGCAGAGACGAGCAGTCCGACAGATATAAAACACCATATTTCAGACGCAGTAATTTTAGAAAATCCTATCAGATACAGACGACTCTGACCCATAGCCTCTCACCAAGTACCTTTTATAAACTCCAGTTTGGTAAATTCTATACACATAGCATTCCTGTCGCACACAGAGATTTAACCAAAGAAGAAGGAAGGGGCTGGTGGGAGGATATAGAGATGAGACCCTGGTGGACATACGGTGAGAGTCAAGGACCTACTGCTGCAATAGCAGGTTTCTATGCAAAGGATGAGGATGGGAATTATTACTACCCATACGGTGTACCGGGTGCGGGATTCCAATTTGGCTCACATGGTTGGTGGTATGCAAGAGAATTCAGCTACTACGGTGGTAAGTTTGACCTTACATCCCAGATGGGCTCTCATCACCAGGTAAAGGCTGGAGCAGAATTAAGAAGGAATGATGTACATCGTGAATCTGCTCAGTATATACACACTATAACTTCAGTTACCTATAACGTGGGTGACACTGTTGTAAGAGTGTATAATGGGGATAGTACAGAATATATTGTTCAACCGAGATGGCCCGGCGATTCGGGTACGGTAGAATGGGTAACACCTGACCTAGCGACTTGCGATGAAGATATGAGGAATGCACTCTATTGGGACCTCTATGATGTAGAACCTCTTGAAGGAGCCATCTACATACAGGATAAGATGGAATATTCGGGATTCGTGGTGAATGTTGGACTGAGAGCTGACTACTTTGACCCGAAGCATTGGTCATTCCGTGACCCTGCAAAGACCAGAACTCCCGAAGGCACGCTGGATACTGCATCTGCTCCTTCTAAGTGGCAGTTATCCCCGAGGTTTGGTATATCATTCCCGGTTACAGATAGGACTGTATTCCATCTTGCCTATGGTCACTTCTTCCAGATGCCTATTCTCATAAGGCTATACGATGGAGCAAATAATCCACTTTACAGAAAGAGGGGCGGATGGGGGCTTATAGGTAATCCCAATCTGGAAGCGGAGAAGACAATTTCATACGAGGTAGGTATTTCACATCAAGTTGCAGATAATGCTGCTGTATATGTGACCACCTTCTACAAGGACCTGTATAATCTGGTTGCTGCAAGATTCATACCTGCAATTCCTGACCCTTATACAAGTTATGTGACTGAGGACTATGGGAACGTCAAGGGAGTTGAGTTTACTCTGCGTATGAGAGCGACCAGAGGACTCACGGGACAGGCATCTTACACTCTACAGGAGGCGAGAGGTACCGGGTCTTATGATAGAGAAGCATACTATGACTATATAGCAAATGTTCCTGTGGACCCGTATACAGGAAAGCCTTATGTTCTTCCAAAGACAGATTATCCATTAGAATTTGATATCCGCCATAGTTTTACCTTTAACCTTGACTACTACATACCAAAGGGAGAGGGTCCTGACCTCGGAGGCTTTAGACCACTTGGAGGCTCTGGTGTTAACCTACTTGCGGACTTTTCAAGCGGAATGCCTTACACCAGAAGAACTAATGTGGGAAGGATACTTGGCGTTACCAATGCAGCGCGCATGCCTTCAGCATGGAATCTTGATATGAATCTTACCAAGGATTTTGCAGTGTTTGGTGTTGATATGTCAGCCTTTATGCAAATCACCAATCTCCTGAACCTCAGGACTGTGGAAGTTGTATTCCCGAACACAGGGCTACCGGATGAGAATTATTATGTCCTGGATAGGGTAACATATCTTGACCAGACATTTCCTTCAGCGTATCGAGCAGCAGGCGAGGTACCCGTTGGAGACCTTGCAGACGGAAGTGCCGATGAGAGAAGGGACTTAGATGGTGACGGACACATAGATAGAGACGAGTGGTATGAATCTTACAGGAGTGCAGCTACAGATTATATTGACGACCCATTTATGATTTTTGCGCCTCGCCATATAAACTTCGGCATCTCTCTCAAATTTTAGAAGGAGGCACATATGCGCAAGATGAACACATTTATAGGGGGAGTGCTCGTTCTGCTTTCATTCCAGTTGGCTATGGGTAGGACATTAGATGAAGGGACAGCCTACAGAATGTATCATAAAGATATGATGGATATAAACAATGTGGAAACCTGGATAACTAACTGGGGTGACTACGGGCAGAATCCGGCCCGTACAGCAGGGTGTTACTTTCCCAAGGGTTCTGGAGAACCTTATATATATGGAGCAGGAATATGGATAGGTGGTTTTGATGTGAAAGAGTATGAGAATGAAAATGAGAGGAGAGCACACACTTTTTTATTCCCGGGTGGTCATTTACCAGATACTCTAATTGGTGTCCCTCTGGTGAGTGCAGGTTACAACACAGTGGGTTCTGGATACGACTTTTGTCCAGGTCCTGTTGACTCGGCACATATGTGGGACCACTGGTTGGACAAGCAGTCACATCCCGAGGACAGACTTTATTTCTCCACAAGAGAGGAGGATATGGAAGAATGGCCCCTTCGCGATTCTCTCGGGAAGCCCATATCTGCTGTGTTCGGAGTTACTGACAGATGGGCAGACCAGGAGGTTTGGTGTGAATTCCATGATATGATGGATTCAATCCATCATGAAGGGGCGCCATTCCCCACCTATCATCTTGGATTGTATGTGAGACAGACCGCATTCGCATGGAACTCCAAATTAAATAAAAATATCTTCTTCTTACTTCGTGAGTTCACGAACGTAACTGATGATACCATCAGGTATATGTATGCGGGGCATGGATCAGATATGGATATAGGTGATGCAGATAATGACCTTCTGGGTATAGATGTGGGAAGATCGCTCGGGTGGACCAGCACCTTGACACAGGAGATAGGTTGGACTAGTTCACCACCATACTATGTTGGAGTGAAGCTCCTGCAAGGACCAAAGGCGGATTATACTGTAGAGTTGCATGGAGAGGATGGTATGGGAAATACAGTTATAGATACGACAGTTTATGCAGGAGAGAGACTTCCTCTTACATCATTTAACAAGTGCACCAGACAGGTGGATGCAGACGATGAGTGCAAAAGGTATATGATGCTCGCTGGGTATGATATAACAACAGGGGAGTACAATCCCTTTGGTAGTGTCCCTGATATGGCGCCTCAGGATAAGAGAATGATTATGGGGTGCGGTCCATTTGAACTTGCCCCCGGTGAGGTAGATACCTTCCTCACCGCTGTGATGTTCTCAAATGGTGATTATGGTGGGTTAGACTTTCTCAAGGCCCAGGGTGATGTTGCACAGGTGATGTATGATAACGATTGGGCATTCCCATCACCGCCGCCTGCACCAAATGTGACCGTTACTCCAAGTGACGGGAAGGTAACAATAGTTTGGGATAATTTTCCCCAAACTGTACCTGATCCCTGGCATCCTATTATGATAGACCCGGGAATAGGAGAACCAATTGTTGATACCCTTTATAAGGAGTACGACTTCGAGGGATACAGGTTATGGAAGTCCAGAACAGGTGTTGAGGGTGATTGGCAGCTCATAGGACAGTGGGACATCGAGAATGCTATCACCCTTTTACCGGGAGATATCTATGTACCCGGTCTTGGTAATGCAAGCGGAGAGGAGAGTAGTAATCTGGGGCTTGCCTACTCCTATGTGGATGAGGATGTCATAAATGGCGTTCCCTACTACTATGCGGTTACGGCTTACGACTTCAATACCCCGGGCGACCACATCCACAAGAATCAGGATGTATGGGTATCCCTGGAGTCGGGTTTCTTCTCGGTTGCGGTTACTCCGAGGGCAGAGCCCTGCGACATTCAGGATATGGAGACAGATGTATCACTCTCCCGCGGGCATACCAATGTCGTGAGTGTTACGGGGTCTGTGATTGAAACACCTATGGCAGTGACGGGAGATACATACAAACTCGTATGGGGAGAGACATTTCATACCGATGCTGACCCGGTATTTTCCTACAGAATTTACAACGAGACAAAAGGAGAGTGGGTAACAGCTACACCATCCCCGGTCAGAGCTCCCACAGAAGCAAGGTCGTATACCAATCCTGAGGGAGAAGATGTGACAGAATGGTATGGAACATTCACCACTCCTGTTTTTGATGGCATAAGACTTACAGGTGAGATAATCGTAGACCTCACACCAAAAGCGGACACGCTTGGTAATAATATCTCTGCAGTGAGGTTGCCCGATTCTATAAAGGTGACAACAGGTAATTACCCCGAAGATGCCCTTGGAATTGCTAGTTGGTTTGTGCCCTCTGGAACAGAGGCAGATAGGTTTGGAATCTCGCCGGAAAACAAGAGGTGGGCTTTTAAGGGCGGAGCAGATATGGAGATAAGATGGATTAAGGAAGGCGACACGCTTACCTGTGAGGTATGGGATGTTACAAATGATGCACGAATCCCGGCCAACACGCTTACAGACGATGGATGGTGCTTCTCTGGTAAGATGCCAATCAAACCACCCAAGACATATCTGACGGCAAATGACAGAGCAATCTGGTTCTATATATGCGGTGTCAGATATAACTTCAACCAGGGTAGTGGTATGACTGCTGACCAATTTGCACAAATAGCTAACGGTGATATATGGAGAATATACTCTTCCTGTGATGCAGTTATGCCTTGTCGTGGCAATGAGTTCACCATAGAGACGAATGCGATGCAGTATGGAAAGACAGGACAGCTGGATATGGTGAGGGTAGTCCCCAATCCTTATGTGGTAAGAGCAGCATGGGATTTAAGTAGGGACTATCAGTGGGTGCACTTCGCACATCTTCCATCTGAGTGCACGATAAGGATATACACGCTATCTGGCGACCTCGTGAGGAAAATCGAACATAGCGCTACATCCGAGGACGGAATCTTTGGCGATGTTGGTGGTATGGAGGCATGGGATCTTATGAGCTCCAACAATCAGCTGATCGCATCTGGAATATATCTTTATCATATCTCTACCCCGGATGGGGAAGAGAAGGTGGGAAAATTTGCCATTGTAAGATAAAGGGAGGTTAATATGCTTTTTAAAAAATGCGCAATAATGATCATGGTGGCATTACTCATTACTACCTCTCTCTTCGCCCAGTTCTCCAAGATAGCACAAACGGGGGCGCAGTGGCTCAAGATATGGCCAGAGCCGAGAGGGGTAGGGATGGGTGGAGCATGTGTAGCGGCGGCAACTGATGCGGGTGCAATATTCTGGAATCCTGCTGCACTTGGACTTGCCCATACGAACAGTTTTATCGCCACTGATGTTGAGTGGTTTGCAGATACGAGGGTAAATTTCCTCTCATTTGCATACCCATATGGAGGTATTGGTACCTTTGGAATGTCCTTCCTCGCTTTTTCTACGGGGTCGGAGCTGATAACAACCGAAGAAGACCCGAATGGTACTTCAGGACTGAAATGGTCTGCTGGGGGCATGGCGCTTGGATTGACCTATGCAAGAATGCTTACAGACAAGTTCTCATTCGGGATTACGGGAAAATTGGTGCAGGAGAGTATCTGGGATATGACATCAAGCGGACTTACAGTAGATATAGGTGCATTCTTCCGTCCCGGGTACTGGGGTAGTATGCGATTTGGGTTTATGATAAAGAATTATGGTCCCGACATGCGGTTCACTGGTGGACAACTGCAAGACGCCCTGTGGAGAGAAGATCAACCCGGCGGTACTGCTCCAATAGATATGGAGTATCTTGCAAGCCCTTATCATCTTCCTACTTCATTGAATATCGGCGCAGCTTATGACATAATTGATTTGCCGTCCCAGCGTTTGATAACGACTGCCGAACTGCTTCATCCTGTAGACGGCGCAGAGAAATATTGTTTTGGAGTTGAATACATCTATGGAGATATCTTCGCAATCCGTGGAGGATATCAATATGACCCTGATATGGAAGATAGAGGAGATGAATCAACAACAGAGAGAATGACAGCGGGAGCAGGTTTCAAATACGCTGGACTCAAGGTTGACTGGGCATTTCAAGATATGGGAGTATTTGGACTTGGACACAGGGTTTCTATAGGTATGGACTTCTAAAGGTTGGATTCCATAGGATTTGTTGTAAGGGGGCTCCCCGAGGTGTGGGAGCCCCCTTTTCTTTACTGTCAAAAATAAAGTGAAAGAACAGAAAGTTCACTGAGGTGTAGGGACAGGGCTTGTCCCTGTCCAACGGAGTAGACAACCA
>JAYENM010000184.1:0-2463 GCA_034722095.1 Caldifarciminota bacterium
TGGGTTCTCTTGCCAAAAATATTGAGTGGATAAGTTTCATAAAACTGGCTAATGTAAGTGCGCTACCAAATAAAGCAGCAACCAAGCATAAAGCGGGAATAAATGCGTTACGACTACCAAATGTATTTATAACTCCTTGATACACCAACCACTTTGAGAAGAATCCATTTAACGGAGGAATACCAGATATTGCCAAAGAAGCGATAAGCATAGTAAATAGAGTAAGGGGCATTTTCCCTGCAAGTCCGCCTAAACTATCCAGGTCGTCAGTCCCGGTATTCTTTTCAGCCTCACCTAGTCCTAAAAAGAGACAGGATTTATAAATTGCGTGGTTGAACATATGGAAAAGCCCTCCAGCAATTCCGATTGGATTACCCGTTCCAATTCCAAGTACCATATAACCCACCTGTGAAACCGCATGATAGGATAGTAATTTTCTCCCCGAATGCTGTATCATAGCCATAAATACCGCAAAGATTATAGTTAATGCACCAAAAATCATTAGAAATGAAGAAAGTCCTGGTGATACCATGTAGATGGATATAACACACCTTGCCAGGAGATAAATCCCCAAAAGCTTGTCCAGTGATGCTGGTAGATAAGCAGTCACCGGAATAGGAGCAGTAGCAGCAGTGGGTGGAATCCATGTATGAAGCGGCATATTGCCAGCCTTGGCAAAAGAGGCAATAGCAAAACAGATAAAGGAAACAGAAATCAACAGTGAATAATGGGTGGGAAGAGAAATTTCTGTTATATTGAGTGTATGGGTAAGCTGCCATATAATTCCAATTCCGAGGATCAAAAAACAATCCGATGCCCCGATGATTATAAGTGATTTCTTTGCTGCTTCATTGGCACCCTCTCTACCTTGCTGTATCATCAAGTAAAGAGTTACTCCCAGAAATCCCCAGAATACAAGTAATAATATAAGATTGTTAGCAACCGCAACTGTAAAGGCAGAACCCAAAGTCAAAAAGAAGTATGCAAAAAACTTATTTACATTACTAATAGAGAACTGAGAGTCCTCCATTTCGGACATTTCGGATTTCGGATTTCGGATTTCGGATTTTTTTGTATATCCTGCTCCATACAGAGAGATTACAAATCCAAAGAATCCAATTCCCAGATAAATAAACCTTGAAAGCAGGTCTATCAGGAAAAACTGCGCTAGATAAGAAGGAACACGATAATTGAAAAACAAGATTATTGCCAATATAAAATTACCCATTCCTAACAACGGAGAAGCCATCCTGGTAAATCCCTCCAACTTCCTGGGGAAAAAGAGAAAAACTACCCCTGCAACAAGACTTATTTCTATAGGCAACAGAATACTCATATCAAAATGTTTTTAGGTGGCACAGACATCCATGTCTGTGTCATTTCAGACCTTCCAAATATAGCCATTTATAATCTTCAGGATTGCCCACCAATCCTATCTTCACTGGGTTATTCATAATATAATTCATCTTTTCCAGCAACTCACTCTCACTCCTCATAATTCTATCAAAGTTCTCGTCTAACCAAATAGCTCCGGACCTTCTGAGCATTTTATTAATCTGATTTGATGAGTAACTTTTAATACTGTGAAGAATTTCCGCAAGACTAAAGAATGATTCTGGAATTTTCTCCAAAGGTTGTAAAATAAGATGTGCGTGGTCAGGCATTACTACAGCTCCAAATAAGTTGAATTTCTTGTCTTTCCAATACAAAATAGAGTTAAATACAATGTCTCTGGCACTTTCTGAAAGGATAGTATCTTTAGATGTTCTGAAAGTAATAAAATATACACTTCCAGGGGATTGCCAATGAGGAAGATTCCTTCTATAAATTTTGAATTCTCTCACAGGCTGGAAGCCTGTGCCACCACCCCTGTTGCCAGACTGTCCCACTATCTTATCTTTTATAATTCTCATAACATTTCCTGATTCTCTCTGTCTTCTCCTGCGAGAGCTTCAGAAGATTCTTCCAATTATATTTCACCTTACCATCCTCAACCGCCTGCATCCTATCTGTGCAACAATAACAGGGGTCTACTGCAGCAAGTGTTATACAGGCGTCTGCAACATCTCCTCCAACAACTGCTACCTCGTTAGACAGGATATTTACATAAGAAGGAGCTCTTATCTTGTGCCTGTAGGGAGTATTGCTCCCGTCTGAACGTACATAATGGAACACCTCGCCTCTCGGTGCCTCATAGGTTCCAATCCCCTCACCAGCAGGTATCTCCCTTACCTCATTCCATATTTCACCTTCTTTTAAATCCCGGAGTCTATCAAGTGATTGTGTAATTATCTTCACACTTTCAAGCATCTCAAGAATTCTCACAACTACCTTGGCGAAGACATCACCCTCCTCTAATACGGGAATATTCCACTCAACCAAATTATACGCGCTATTGTGTGGGGAATCGCGCCTCACATCAATATCAATCCCTGATGCCCTTGCGGTTGGACCAACAACGCA
>JAYENM010000185.1:0-2457 GCA_034722095.1 Caldifarciminota bacterium
GCGTCCTAATTGACAATAGACACAAGAATAGGTACAAATCTTTGGTGGAATATTATTGACGCCCAAACTACGTCCCAATCTTCGAGACGGCACAGGTCCGAATATTATTGATTTACCTTCTTCCATGGTTTGAACACCGACCCCGTTATCTTTCAGCATAAACTCCCGAACGAGTCCATCTTCTTTTCATTTATGTTCTAAACTTCGATTATTCTTCCCGCTCCTCCTTCAATGTACTTTTTAGGATATAATCTTTTGAGTTCTGCTTTGTGTTGAGTGCAATGGGTAGGACAAATCAATTCCAAATCTTTAAATAAATCAAATTCAGAAAATCCATGCAATCCTCCAATTATTCCGTAAACTTCCCCAAATTTTCTAGCTGCATCCAAAATATTACCCATATAGGGATGAGAACAACCAACAATCAAAACTATTCCCTTGCCGGTTATAACTCCCATTGATTGTTCTATTGCATCCAGTTCTCCGGTAGAAAATACAATTTCGTAAATTTTGGTTGGTGTAGCTAATCTAACCACTTCTCTATTTTTTAACCCATGAAAAGAAGGAGGGATATATAATTTAGCTTTCCGGTTAACACTTAAAAAATCAGAAAGTCCTCCGATATGGTCAAAATGAGAATTTGAAATAAAAACTTCATCAATCATAACTGGATCTATATTTAACTTTTGCATATTGCTGAGTAAAATTCCTCCACTGGTTCCAGTATCAAACAAAATCTTGGGAATATCTTTTGCCTCTACTAATGCAGAAAATCCCCAATCAGATTGAAGATCTTCTCTGAAAGCAGTGTTGTCGTAAACAATAGTGACTTTCATAAATACCTCCTTTTTTAGAACTTTCGCAATTTTGGAATTTCCCGTTTCCTCGTGCTTTCAGCTACTTCTTTGATTTCCTCAAGTATCTCTTTCTTCATTGGTACCGGTATTTCTTCGGAGGGAACTTTTTTGTTTTCCATTTTATCTATTCTCAGGTATAATTTCATAGGTTCTTCCAGCCGGGCAAACATTAGATTATCAGCTGCCTTTTCCCATCTTTTTATATCTTCTCGAAAGGCACTGGTACTAACACTGAATATATATGTTCTATTCTTATCCTCACTGAGAAGCTTCTCGAATTTATCTAGATTGAGTTTCCTATAAGTATGCGAGAATAGCAAAAGATTCAGAGCCGAAGCAAAAAGCAAGGTACCTAAATCTCCTCCATCAGCCAAAAGTTTTTCTGCTTCGTTGACTGCTTCTTCCCATACATCTGGTTTTAATAAATTGGCTTTTATTGTATTTCCATTGCCTTTTTCCCATGTATCTATATCATGGTCAAACTGAATATACGCTAACTTCTTCGTATACTCATCGACATTTAGATCATAAAGTCGCTTTAACGATGTCTTCACAAATTTCGTCTTTGGATATTGAAGTGTAATGAATATAACACTGCCTCCAGATTTCAACCAATCATATACAAATGCAAAACCTATAAGGGGTTTTCCTGAACCACCAGGTCCACTAATTAGCGTTGAGGTTGGGTAAGACAATCCTTCTGGTAGCAATTTTTTCAACCAATCTTGATGTAATTTTAACCTTTTCATACTTATACCTCTCTTTAGTACAAATATGGTATCAAATTATACAAAAACTTTTGTAATTTTCTTCAATAGGTTATACAATAAAATTAAAGATGTGAAGGAGAAACTTATGACTTATGTATAAAGATTCGTCAACAGTAAGTTTTTCATTAAACACCTGCTACGTAGAGAATAAATCCAATAGACAGGCCGATAATAAGATTAAAAATCTTTATCAGAACAGAGTCTCTGACAGTGTACGAGAGCAAGGGTAACATCCCATGACCATCCTGGATAATGGAACTGGTCAGTATCACAGAGAAGGGAATTAGACCCTCGGCAAACATCATCACAAATATGAGATGGGGGCCGGATTCGGGAATTATACTTATCAGGGCACTAATCAAGAGAACCCATACCATATGTTCTCTAACGAATCGTTCCAGATTCCAGTAGTGTAACCCAACTTCGATGAAGAGAATGGCGAAAAAGGTCCAAAGAAATACCTTCCACAAATGATTCTTCATAATATGTTTCCATATATGTTCCTTAAGGTAATGATCGGGTACCGTTGCTACAATAAATGTTGTAATTATAAGTAATGAAAAAAGAGTTACCCTCTGCCAATTCCATATTTGTGGTCCTGCTATCCCTAACCCTGTTAAGAGGATGAGTGAAACAAGAAATGCGAGAGTAACATATCTGGGAATACAAAGGCCAGGAAACTTTTTTAATGCCGCAGGCTCAAAACAATGACACTCCGCCTCATCATAATGAACCGTTAGTAATTTACATTCCTTACAGGGAATAATCTTAAAGAAAGATATTACTTTATCTGAGAGCCAAGCGCCTATGATTCCCAATATAAATAATAA
>JAYENM010000186.1:0-2448 GCA_034722095.1 Caldifarciminota bacterium
TCTCTTCAGGAAAGGAATACGATGCAAATGTGATTGGAACATCAAAAGAGGTAGATCTTGCAGTATTGAAGATAGAAGGGAAAAACCTACCTATTGTTTACCTTGGTGATTCCGATAGTCTCCTTATTGGTGAGTGGGTAGTTGCACTCGGAAATCCATTTGGATTTCTTCTTGAGAATCCTGAGCCAACTGTGAGTTGTGGTGTTATAAGTGGAGTGAGTAGGAATATACGCTCTCAGATAGAAGATAGGGTGTACAGAGATATGATACAGACAGATGCAGCAATAAATCCCGGAAATAGCGGTGGGCCTCTTGTAAACGCAAACGGTGAAATAATTGGCATAAATACATTTATATTCAGTAAAAGTGGTGGTTCTATAGGCATAGGATTTGCAATACCCATAAATACTGCGAAAAGGACGATGCAGGAGATACTGAGAGGAGAGGGACAGAAACCCTGGATAGGATTGCAGATAGAGAGTCTCAATCCTATTATGGCGTTGGCACTTGGAAGCCCGATTAGTAAAGGTGCTATAGTTGCCTCTGTTGATAGAAATAGTCCCGCAGAAGAAGTCGGTTTTGAACCCGGCGACATAGTATACAGAATAGATAGAAAAAGCGTAAGTAACAAAAAGGATTTTGATTCAATAATTTCAAGTAAGAAACCCGGTAACAGGATAGAGATTTATCTTGTAAGAAATGGAGAAAAATACAGGGCTGAAGTGACTGTTGGAAAGAGGTAGCGAAAGGAAAAGGTTTAACCACAAAGTCCATATAATATCCGTAGTCCGTGACCCGTGTCCGGGATTTGTAGACTGTAATTCTAATTGGTTATTAAGTCATTGAGTAATTAAGTTATTGTGGGAGCGGTTTCCCTGCCTACCGTTAGGCAGGCTAACCGCGACATAATCGAGACTGAAAGTCTCTCCCACAATTTTCAATCTGAAATCTATAATCTGGAATCTTTGTGTTCTTAGTGTCTTTGTGCCTTGGTGGTGAGGGGAAATATAAAAATGCGGTTTTGTAAACAATTTATAATTTCTTCTATCGCGTTGGCGGTAATTCTCACGGGATGCAAAGAGGATGTAGATGCATCTCTGCAGGAGATTACACCCGTTCTGGACAGCGACTACTATACGCAGGTAAAATCTCTAATAGACAGTGCGAGGACCTCGCTGGAACTTATGATGTTTCTTATAAGTGATACAACAGATAGTTTTGGACAACCTGGGGGTCTCCTTTCGGCAATTTCAGATGCACATTCAAGAGAAGTAAATGTCCGAGTCCTGTTGCACAGTATGAATGATATAACAAATGATAAAGCAGTTCAATTTTTCAAAAGTAGGGAAATACCAGTAAGAATAGCAGATAAATACTCTCATACAAAATTACTGGTAATTGATAACAAAATAGTTGTTCTCGGCTCACATAATTGGACAGCTTCTGCATTTGCTTCAAACTATGAGGCGAGCATAATAATAAGGGATGAAATTACAGCAACTGATTACGCTGACTATTTCAACGAACACTATAACGAGGGCATGGAACCGTAAAGCAGTTGACAGTAAGGGGTAAAGCGTAAAGAGTAAAGAGCGATAGGTGATAGAAGAATCGGAGAAAGGGAGAAACGGGGAAGAGGGAAGAAAGGAAAAAATGGAGTGCATCAGCTTGCTGATGCTTTCATTGCAGTGGCAAGCCACTGCACTCCAAAGACTCCAATAAATAAATGAAATGCTTTCCAAAGTTAGTGGGGTTGCCACGGCGGGACAAAAGTGCAATTAATTACTTAATTAGCATGACATTGATTATCTAACGACTTAATAATTTTGATTTTTGATATTTGATTCCTGCCTGCCGGCAGGCAGGTTTGATATTACTACGGGGGTCTTATGATGGAGGTAAGATTGCACGGCAGAGGAGGACAGGGAAGCGTTGTAGCATCCAAAATCCTCGCATCTGCAATGTTAAAAGAGGATAAATGGGCTCAAGCATTCCCAGAGTTTGGTGTAGAGCGTAGAGGTCAGCCTGTAACTGCATTCCTACGGATAGATACAAAACCTATAGGAGCTCATTACAGGATATACGAGCCTGACCATATAGTCATTCTTGATCCAACACTTCTGGGACAGATAAATATGACAGAGGGGTTGAAAGAGGGAGGCTGGATAGTTATAAATTCAGAGAAATCTCCCGATGAGATTGAGATACAGCTGGACAAGGGCAAGCCTTGTCCCTACAGGATAGCGTGTGTGGATGCCACAGGAATCGCTATAAAATACGGTCTTGGCTCAAAGGCTGCCCCAATTGTAAATAGTGCTATAATAGGTGCGTTTGTAAGGGCTACTGGGTGCATTGGTATAGAATCTGTTTTGCAATCAATAAAAGAAGAATCACCAGCCAAACCTGAAGAGAATGCAATGGCCGCAAAAGAGGCGTATGAGAAAACGA
>JAYENM010000187.1:0-2426 GCA_034722095.1 Caldifarciminota bacterium
AACCAACATTTGAAGTGGCCCACTTTCAATTCGCGGTGGAGGTACATTTTCTAATATGCATTCGAAAAGAGGGCTGACATCCTTGCCTTTCATTCCTATCTCGGTTATGGCAATACCCTCCTTAGCATTGGCATACAGTGTCGGGAAATCAAGCTGGTCAGCATCTGTAGCTAATTCTAAGAACAAGTCCTGGACAAGCCGTTCCACCTCTGCTATCCGCGAGTTCTGTCTATCTATTTTATTGATGACTACAATGGATTTTAGACCCCTTTTCAAAGCCTGCTGAAGCACAAACTTGGTCTGCGGCATAGGCCCCTCTATAGAGTCAACCACAAGAAGGCAACCGTCGGCCATACTCATGACGCGTTCCACTTCTCCGCTGAAATCGGCATGCCCTGGAGTATCTACTACGTTGATTTTCACTCCCCGGTACATCACAGCGGTATTCTTAGCTAGGATAGTAATGCCTTTTTCCCGCTCCAGGGCATTCTGGTCCATTATTAACTCGCCCATCTGCTGATTCTCCCGGAATATCTTGCTTTGCTTGAGCATGGCATCTACCAGAGTAGTCTTACCATGGTCAACATGAGCGATAATGGCTATATTTCTTATCTCACTGCGGTAATTCATATAGGTAGAAAATCCTCTCCACTATCCAATCTTATGCGTATTTTATAACCACTAGTGTTCTGCTCAGCGCCGTTGCTGCAGGGCTATCACCACAATAGCAATAGCCAGTTTTGACCTGGGAAAGTCCAAACGGAAGAGTCCATTGTATACCAGCCGAACGGTGGCTGCAAAAAGCAAGCATCGGTGTGGTCTTCCCGGTAAAGAAGAAACTTGGCCTATAAGGTCACTCTGCCTAATTTTCGGACACGCCGAATCTCATATATGCTAGAAACGCTAGGCAAAACCACCCTTTGTCTATTAGAATAAGAATGATTAAATACTCCTGATTTCCATAAACTAAGCATGAAAACAGAAACAAAGATCATAATATTCCTGTTATTTCTCTCTCCGGTGTTAGGGGGAATTTTTTCAGGCTCAACCCCTCCACTGGAGTTCATCAACCCCCGTCGTGCTTATAGTTTTGGTGCTCCTGTACGGTTGCGGAACACTTCTTATCAGGGAAGTGATGGAAAGTCCTATTTGTAGAAATTTTGCTGGTATAACTAGTAGCTCGGTTTCTTCAAGAGATAAGAAAGGAACTATTGACAAGTGTTGGCCAATCTTATAAAGTTCTAATAAATGTTGCTAAGCTTTTATTAGGAGGAATGTCCATGGAGGAGAAAGCAGTATTCACAACTAAGGAAACAGCTGAATACCTTGGAATAAGTCCATCTACTATTTATCGCATGGAGAAACAAGGACTAATATCCTCTACAAGAACCCCGGGAGGGCAGAGGCGTTTCAGTAGAGAAAGCATTGAGGACTATGTAGAGAAAAGCAAGAATTTCGAAGCCCCGCAAAATCCTAGTAGCTACAAAAAAGCAGATTTCCTAATACAAGAACCTGAATCAGCTTATCTGATAAAAGATGCGGAACAAGTTAAAATTGGCACTCATCCCCAAATTGATGAACAGGCTTTCAACAGGACTTCAATATTAATTTACAATGCTGATATTCTGAAAACAAAAAACATTAAGGAAAGCTCTATAGATTTAATAGTGACTTCCCCCCCCTATAATGTGGGCATCAATTATAATTCCCATAATGACACCATGTCCTACGATGATTATTTATCCTTTTCCAAAGAGTGGCTGGCTAAATGTTACACATTGGTCAAAGATGATGGAAGATTCTGCCTTAATATCCCCTTAGATAAAAATAAAGGTGGTCAGCAAAGCACATATGCAGATATTACAACCATTGCAAAGCAAGTAGGGTTTAAATATCACTCTACAATCATTTGGAATGAGAAGAATATTTCACGAAGGACTGCTTGGGGTTCTTGGCTTTCCGCTACGGCTCCTTACGTGATAGCACCTGTTGAAGTCATAGTTGTTCTTTACAAAAAGGAATGGAGAAAAACCAGTGGGAGCAGAAAATCTGATATAACCAAAAAGGAATTTATGGAGTGGACAAATGGGGTATGGAGTTTTATGGGCGAGAGTAAGAAAAGAGTTGGTCACCCTACTCCTTTCCCTATTGAATTACCACGAAGATGCATAAGACTGTTTAGTTTTGTGGGGGATACAATTCTTGACCCATTTCTCGGGAGTGGCTCAACTCTGCTTGCATGTTTACAAACAGGCAGAAAAGGAATAGGAATCGAGGTTGACAAAAAATATTGTGAATTGGCGAAGAGAAGGCTCATAACTGAAGGGCACATAAATCAGTTTAGGCTTGACACGAAAGAAGGAGCAGGAAAATGGCAAGAAGTAGAAGCATCAGCGATTTGGTGATTGAATACTTTCAAAAACACT
>JAYENM010000188.1:0-12425 GCA_034722095.1 Caldifarciminota bacterium
AGAGATTCAGATATAGATATTTTCATTCTGGTAAAACATAAAACCTTTAAAATTAGAGATATAATTGCAGAGATAGAAGTCGACTACGATATTAAATATGGCTTACCCATATCTACTGTTCTTTACAGTCTTTATGAATATAAGAAGAACGAGGAATTGGGTTCCTTTTTCTTTGAAAATGTAGAAAAAGAGGGTATCCCTTTATGAGAATAGATTTAGCTAAATATAGGATGGAAAAGGCTAAAGAAATTTTAAAGGAGTCTGAAGACGCCTTTGCTCATAGTCATCTGGCTAATTCGGTGAATAGAAGCTATTATGCAATGTTCACTGCAGCAAGAGCATTGCTGGCGTTAAAAGAAAAAGACAGTAGCAAACACTCTGGTGTCATTGCTTTATTCAATCAATATATAGTAAAAGTGGGACTTCTCCCCAGGGAGTTCAGTAAGTTCCTGAGGGATGCAAAAAGGTTAAGAGAGAATTCAGATTATGGTGATTTTGTTGAGATAAGTAAGGAAGATGCCCAAATTCAACTTCAAAATGCCAAAGAGTTTGTTCAAGAATCTCAAAAGACATTGCAAAAAATGATCGAGAATCCTCAGTGAAGCCCTGAAGGAAAAAGGACCCGAAGCTTTGAGGGATTTAGAACTTCTTGCAATACTTCTGGTTTCGGGCTATAAGGGCAAAAATGTTTTGGAAGTCGCAAGACATTATACTTGAAATCAAAAAATGTGGCATCAAGTTGGGACGGAACCCATAAGCTTCTCGTGCTTGTACAGAAAAGGGTGTTGCGATGCTTTCATCAGTGCTCGACAGTGAGCGTGCAATACAGGTTAATATTGCCATTACACGGGTATTTTAAAATTTAAGAAGATTCTTTTAATTCATTCAGGAGTAGGTAAAATTATGACTACACATCGACTCTTGGTATTACGGATAGCCTTTCTTTTTTGCATAGCGGCTGTTTCCTCAATACTTGCACAGGAAAATTTGCCAGCGATTGTCAAAAGCATTGAGCCATCCACTGTCGTTATTCTAACCTATGACAAGGAAGGGGAAAACCTCGCACAGGGAAGTGGTTTTTTTATCAGCAATGACGGTGATGTTATCACCAATTGGCATGTGTTTCAGGGAGCAAGCCTCGCCGAGGTGAAAACTGCTGACGGGCATGTATATCCAGTTAAGGAGGTTCTTACAGAAGACATAGAAGGCGATCTCATCAGGGTCTCGGTAGACATTCCTCCTAATGTAGTGCGTTCTCTCTCAGTAAGCATCTCCCCTCTTGAAGTTGGTGAACGAGTAGTGGTGATTGGTAGCCCCTTGGGGCTTGATCAAACGGTCTCGGACGGCATTGTCTCTGCTGTTCGGGAGATTCCTGCATTTGGAAAGATTATTCAGATTACAGCACCAGTATCTCCTGGTTCAAGTGGTAGTCCTGTGGTCAATATGAAAGGTGAGGTCATTGGGGTTGCAACTTTTCAAATAATTGAAGAACAAAACCTCAACTTTGCCATTCCTGGTGAGAGAGTAGCAAAACTTACACCGGGAAAAGGAAAGACTCTCACAGAATGGGAAGCAGAAAAAAAAGAGGAACAGTTCACTTCCGCAGAAGAACTTTACTCTACAGGACTAACTTTTCTCTGGACAGAAGACTATGAGATAGCCCTTTCTTATTTTGAAGAGGCGGTTAAGAAAAATCCTCACTATGCTGAGGCGTACTTTGGAATCGGCTATTGCAATAACAAACTCGGGAACTGGACCGATGCAGCTGAAGCCTACAATCAGTTAATCCGAATCATGCCCGATGATGCTGATGCACATAGCGGTCTAGGCGTGGCTTATGTCGGACTTGAACGTTACACAGAGGCGGTTAAAGCCTTTAAACAGGCGATTCGCATTAAACCAGATGATGTGTTCGCACTCAGCGGTTTGGGTGGGGTTTTTTGTGTACTTAAACGCTATACTGAAGCGATTAAAGCCTTTAAACAGGCGATTCGCATTAAACCAGATGACGCTAATGCACACTGCGTTCTAGGCCTGGCTTATTTAAGTTCTGGAGATAGAAATTCTGCTTTACAGGAATATAAGATTCTCAAGGACCTAGACCCAGATTTAGCCAATAACCTGTTTAACGAGATAGAAATGAAACAAAAGCTTGCTGAATTTGAAGCGGAGTTAAAAAAGGCATTAGAAGAAAGAGAAAAACGGAAAACCCGTATGGAAGAAATTTTGGGTCCTTTAGAATTTTCTTCTCCAGAGAAAATTTCAATAGTTTCAAATATTTTAGCTGATGATTCTCTATATGCAGATATTCAAAAAGCCAGAGATGCAGGATTAACTGATAAAGAGATTTGGTTTAAATTTAAAACAAACCATCCCAAATATGATATAGCAAAAGAAAAGGAATTAACAGACGAACAGATAATTAAGGCATTGCGATTGAATATAATTTGGTATAAAGACTGATGACAGGCTTTATTATTTGTGCCATTATTGTAGTAATAGTGGGGTTAGATAGACTTGCTTGGACAATACGATTATTGGTTATCGTTCAGAGATTATTTTAACAGATATGTAGGAAAAGAGTTAAAACTTGGGAGTCTTAAATGGAAAATACCTTAGATATTTTACTTCAATACACTAAAAGGAATAAAATAAAGTTAAAGGGGTATTTAAAATCAGATGTTGAAGAACAAAATTACAAAGCTTTGGTGTATGTTATATATGCAATCAATAACTTTGGAAACAATGCAAAATTAAGGAAGAAAATAAAGAATTTAGTATCAAAAAGAAGCGCTAACAAAAATGATATTAAGAGAAATTACCATAACCAATTAGCAGAATTTCATGCTTTATACATACTTACGAAACGGATGGGTTATAATTTTGTTGATTTTGATGTAGAATCCAATAAAACTTATGCTAATGCAAATACAAATTGTGACCTTTTGATCGAAAAAGATGGACATAAAAGTTTTGTAGAGGTCAAGGACTGCAGTGGTGAGATAATTTCCACTTATAGTGATGGGAACTATGAGCATTTCACTCCAATGATACCAGAAGTGTTAGGACAGTGGATTAAACTCCAAATTAAGAAAGCCGATAAGAAAGGTGCTGATTTTTTAGTAATCCGTGTACCTGTTTGGCTCAATGAGCATTCCTCAAACTTAACTGAACTTATAGATAAATTTTTTGGGGAAATCTCCAAGGATATTCACCAAAAAAACGGAAAGTACTATTGGAATATTAAAGAGACAAAGATTACAAAATTGATTCTTGTACACGATCGAAATTTATACGGCGTCATTGAAGTTATAAAGTAAGGCATCACAGAAGTAGGAAATTTGGGTCGAATCAAGGAAGTCGGGGTTGAGTCTTGAGATTTCAGATTGAGAGAGCAAATAATCGGTGTTGGTATAGGAGAAATCGGTGCCAAGTTTGATTTTTACATGGAGGTAAAATGAGGGAAGCCATACTGTATCCTGGTGAAGATGGTTATTGGGTAGTGGAGTGTCCCAGCTTACCCGGATGCATTAGTCAGGGCAAGACAAAGGAAGAAGCGATCAAGAATATCAAAGAAGCCATAAATTGCTACATCCATGCCCTTGAAGGAGACGATCTCCCAATACCTGAAGAGAAGTTTGAGGCCAAACTGATTTAAGTTGAAAACTTTGCTGTCAGGTTTAATTTTTAGGTAAAGATGTTTAACCCCAAGCTCACAATCACCAATAAAATAAATAATCTCCTGCCTGAGATTGAGAGGACAAGGGGATTATTAGAGGCTGCAATAAAATACAAGTTAAAATAGGATTGCACGCAAATTTATATTAGTGGGGCAGGCAAAAGAGGAAGTGAGAAATGGGGAATATGAGACGCTCTAATAAAGAGGAATGTGTTATCTGGGATTATGTGATTAAAACGAGACCTGATCCCAGACTGAAAGATGTTGACAAAATGTCATTTGAGGAAATAGACAGAATTGAACGGGAGGAAGGAATCAACTTGAGGCTTGGAAGAGTCATCCAGAAGACGCAAGCCCAGATGATGAGAAATCCTTTCTGGAAAGAGCGCCTAAACCAATACCTGACATTTCTTGAAGAGAATTACCCAGAATATAATAAAAAGGAGAGAAAAGAGATTGCCCGGCGGAGGCTGCAGTTAGAAACAACAAAGATTATCTGGTATATTTTCTATTACAAGAAACCATTCAATGACGCAATCCGCTGGCTTGATGGACTAAACGCCGAGGAATATACCAAGGAATAAGCGAGTTAAAATTTGGTGTTGGGTTTGATTTTTGGATATTAGAATTGCTCCATGAAGTTGGAGGGCTTAAATGAATTTGTGGAAAAATAGACCTAAAGAAAATTACAATGTGAGAAGAAGATTGGTTCGAGATACCTTAATTGAATGGGGCATTCCTGAAAAATTGGCCAGAAAAATTATTAACCTACCTCATAAGCTCGGTGATATAGAAAAAATTATTCACACTACTGAAAAAAGAAAACCCCGAGACCCAGCTAAGTATTTCCTGAAAGGTCTTAATTATTATAGAGGGAAATATGGGAAGCCGCCTCTATATCCTTGTTTAACAACAAATAAGAAAGGAGTTGAATAGAATAATTGTAGAATTATTGGTGTTGGGTTTGATTTTTAGATAGGAAATAGACTGGAGGTAATTATGGCAGAGGTAAAGATTCAAGATATCCAGCCCGGTATGCGAAATATAGAAGTGACGGGGCGAATAACCAAGATGGGCGAGAGAAGGAATGTCCAAACCAAATTTGGGCCTGCTGATGTCGCCACGGCGACCTTAGAGGACGAAACAGGTTCAATTGATCTCAGTCTCTGGAGACAACAAATTGATATGGTAAAGGAAGGCGATAATGTTAAACTAATAAATGCCTTTACCAGAGTTTTTAGTGGTAAGACTCAACTGAATATAGGAAAAGAGGGCGAAATAATCAATATCGAAAAAGAGTAAACGATGTAATCCTTCTTTCTGCTATCCGAACTTCTTATGCGGGAAATGTAGGGAATGCCTGGAAATTTAACGAGTTTCTTCTTATCAAGACACTCTTTAAAGTCTTTATTCATAATATACCATCCCTCTATGCACTTCCTCGTAGAAAACGGGCTCTTTCTTCTTCAAGCCAAGATACTCTGCCTTTGTCTTAACAATCAATTGAACTTTCTCTTCCATCTTGTGTTTCTCTAAAACTCGTTGAATGACTTCAAATGGTCTATCTGAAACAACCAAAATATCTATATCGCTTTCTTCAAGGTTAGAACCCTCTGTTACACTCCCATAAATGATAATCTTATCAACTGCCTTTTTCAAGTCTTCAAGGAAAGGAAGTAAATTAAGAAAATTCAGAAAGACTCTAAATCGCCGAATCAAGGGATGGTCAAGATTGAGAGTACTATATACCTGTCTTCCCTCTTGTTTCCGTTTTACAAAATTTACCTTCGCCAAGTCTTTCAGGACATTATTTACAGAAGCCAGGCTTACACCTTTTATTGACCTCGCAAGTTCACGGTCATAAAACCTGCTTGTGGGGTGTTCACATAAAAACTCTAAAACCTTCTGGTGCGCTGTAGAGATAAATATATTCTTCCTATCTAACATATGTCTATTTTTTTTGAACACATGTCTATTTTATTAGACAATCTGTCAATGGAGTCGGGTCGTCAACTGTTTGCACTTTGTGTATATAGGGTCATTTGCCCCAATTCTATTATAGCATAAAATCACTCTTTTGTCAAGAAAAAAACAGGACGCTGGCGTAAAGTCATGAAAAAAACCTACCTTGGCATTAGCAAGCTAATGCACTCCATATACTTACTAACGCTGTCCTTAGAAGCCCGAGGTAAAAAATTAGAGAGCTGAATTTATTTTACTGTAATCGTTTCATCATCCTTGTATAAACTTGTTCCCAATGATACACTCCTACCTTCGGATATTTTATCTTCTAACTTTACACCCCTTATAAGACTTGAGGTATACCAGGATTGGGGGGGTGACCCGGGGTCAAAAAAGAGCCTCTCCTTAATACCATCATAGTAAACACCGGGATAGGATGCAAAATCCCGAACTACATCGGTTATAACACAGCCTCTGTCTACAAGCATCTGTTCTATCTTCTGCCATTTGGAAAGGGATGAATCTATATGGGTAAGGCCAAAATAGAATCTACCTCCATTGGCAAGAAGAGATATACCTCTTGAAAGAAATAATTTAATACCGACGAGGCTTTCCACAGGGTCAGAGATAAATACATCCATATTTTTTTGTAGAGGTATCTTATTCTCAATACTGTAAACTTTTGCCTCTATATTCAGGTCTTCCTTTCTGGACACATCACGGATATGATTAAGCAATCTCTCATCAATATCTAAAACAACTACCTCCTGTGGAAGCCCTGTCATTGCAATAGCTATGGATAGAAGGTCGTCGTCTCCGAGTATCAAAATTCTCGTGTTACAAAGGTCTCCTTTATCGTAAATAAACACAAGTCTTTTTAAGACATCTTTACATCTCATAGAACCCTGGTCAAATCCAGGTATATTTTTGGGTTTCGTATCATAATAGGATTTGAAACGGTAATATATATCACCAAACCCATCTATCAGATATCCACTGTCACAAAAGTCACACCTTGTATGCCTATTTAGTCGAACCTTCGAAGCTTGCTTCTCTCCCCTTTGAGTCAGATATATCTTTTGGGTCTTCATCTCTATAATTCCCTGTTCGTACAGGTTATTTAATATATCTATGAGTTGAACAGCGTTGACATCTTGATTCCTCATTAATTCCCAAAATGTCTTTGGCGTGTGTAGGTGATTTAAGATTATCTTTTTTATATCTCCCATAATCAGGTTATATCAATGCTTGTGCTGTAACGGAATCGTGACGTTCAAAAAGTGAATATATGTTTAGCACGAATTGAATTCGTGCCTACAAATTTCGCAGAACCAAGGACGTAAAGTTAATTGTTAACACAATTCAAAAACTGCGTGCATTCTTTCTTCGCATTGATCTCTTCTGTATGAGTAGAATAGTTCTGGATTTTCGTATGTACACATACGGGGATTTAATATTTTATTAACGCCAAGAAGCCTTGCCTGATTCTCGTTTTCGCTCCAGATATCTACATCGAAACAACGGGGACATATAGATGGGCTGAATAGAATGCAAATCTCGGAGGGCAAAGACCCATATGTCTTTTTGAGGCAGATAATTCCCTTTTCTAATATCCTCTTTTCAGTACCCCTCCAACCTGCATGCACAAGGCATATAACCCTGTTGACTGGGTCGTATATGTAAATAGCAAGACAATCTGCAACTTTGATTCTTAAGATTAATTCAGGATTGTTAGTAACAATTCCGTCACCTTCATACTCTGCCGGAGATGATACAATACAGATTTTATCGCTATGGGTCTGTTTTAAATATGCAAATTTTTTTTTAGAATTTTTCTGGTGTATATTGCTGTAGAAATCCGTGAGTTTACCAATCCTGGTAGAAAAGTATGCCCTGGCATCTTTCCATCCATTCCATTCAAGCCACAATGAGGTATTGTTTTTTACCTTTTTCCAGTACATATTAATCGGTTCTGCTGGTCGCAACCAGCCTGTCTTACGTACGCAAGCTAAACAGGCTGTGCAGAAAGTCAAATTTCAACATGGTAGTCGCAATTTTTCCGTGCGGATCCTGGGGATAAGTTGCGCAAATTGAATCCAGAACGGCATCTTTTATTCGCTTGTAGGGGTTTAATGCATTAAACCCCTACAGCTGCGGCTACCAGATCCCTACTTTTTGCACAGCCTGTAAAGCTTGCGACTTTAATCGGTTCGGTTATCAGTTATCGGTTATCAGTTATCAGTAAGGGTCAACACCCTATTATTTGCATTAGCCCCGCCACAGCGGGATTTCCGCTACGCTCCAACAAGCTAATGCACTCCATATCTCTATTTTAGCTTCACTATCTTTTTTATCGCCTGAAAGTCACCTGATGTGAATCTCACAAAATATATACCACTGGATACTTTTACACCTCTTGAATCCTTCCCATCCCACTTCACATAATGGAAACCTGCCTCCTTCGCCCCCAAATCCCATACATAGACCTTCTGACCAAGAACATTATATATTTCTATAGTGACTTTAGCCTTATTGCGAAGTGCATATTTTATTGTCGTTACATCACGAAATGGGTTGGGCCTGTTCTGATAAAGTGCAGATACCTCTGGTATGTTCTTATATATCCAGATCTTTTTCTCTTTTAGGTTGTTGTTGAGCACCAAATCTCCCTCCATCTTCGTCTCAACCCTTACCGTGAGTATGCTATCCTCTGAGTTGGGTATCCACTCGCTGAACTCCACATTTACCTTATTACTGGGTGCTACATCAACAAATACGGTATCAGTATAGTCCCCTATGTTGCATACAACGGGGAATGCTAATTCCGAAACTCCATAGTTATATACACTTGCAGCAGGAATATATACAGAATCCTGATATACACTGTCGGGTAACAAGATAGACAGCACACCGACATCGTGAATACCTATTGAGTCCACATAACCAATCCATAGATCATCTATATACCAACCAGAATAAGCCACCGATGCATCACTACCAAAATGAAATCCTATTATCACAGTATCTCCAGCATAAGGGGTTATATCAAAGGTTGCCTTTATCCAATCATTACTTGCATCAGAATACGCAGGCTCGCCTCCTATTCCGCGATTGTCACTTGCCACAGTATCTTCTGGATATTCACCGACTGGCTCTATCACAGTAAAACTATCACCAGTGGAGAGTTTTACATTTCCACCATCATAATAATCCTCTGTATGATACCAATGCCAGAAAGACAATTCTATGTAGGATACATGCGGTAATGCTACCTCAGGAGTAGTAAGCCTTGAGTCAGAATAATTGGAATAGTTACTATTAAGTTTCGTAGCCCATAACTTCTCTCCAGAATATGCACCTGACGGACCAAAACCGGGTATGCCCCACTGCCAATCAGATGTGCCAATCATCTTACCTTCATTATCCTCAAGGTCAGAGAGATAAAGCGTCTTAACAGGATAAAGCGTGAAATTCACATTATTTTGAGGAACGGCTACACTCTCCTTCATCGCCTCAGTATATCCCTTCCTATACGCCTTGACTGTATATAGCACATCTGGTGGTATGGTTAATAAATAGCTGCCCCTGTCATCATTCGTAGTAGAGAATGTATAATGCTCGTACTTTGCTTCAACCGTAATTCCGAAGTCATCCCCTGTGTCTATCAGATTCGCTACGCCAGAAAGCACAGCCATCTCTCCAGGAATAAGGTCTATATCCTTTATGTTCTCACCTATAAACAACATAAATGTGTCAGAGTATTCCTCATAACCAAAACTTGTTATATTTACACGATAATAACCCACGGATAAACTATCAGGAACAACATATACACCGTTGTCTCCTGTTCTACTTTCAAATATAGGTGTCCTGGTAGGTATATCGTATATCTTTATCAGAGCACCACCAACAAGATTCCCAGTTACACTATCTGCAACCGTGCCAGAAAGCTTACCGTAGAACTCTTTCACAGGATAAGACTCCTTATAAATATTATAACCATTCTTCGCTATACATACAGTTACATCCCCGGATGTGGTAGGAATAACTATCATCTCTCCAGCGTCATCAGCGTAATACGAAGAGGTGTCAATGCTACACCCTGAAACAAATAACATAAATCCAGACGGCGAAATCGATGCATTAATTACACCCTCATAACAGGGAATAAGTGTATCAACAAGATCAAATAAAGGAACCGAAACCGCTAAGGATGTAGATGTGAAATCTGGTGCACCTACAACCCACAACGGTTCTGAGAAAAGTGTCCAGGTTTCAGTTATTATCTTGCCGCCAACAGTAAGAACCTCACCATAGGGTGCATTAACTCTGAGTGAACATAATCCTGAAGCATTCGTTGTATCAACCAAAGACGGCATAATCCCATAACCAGAGATACTTACTTCAATATCGGGCATAGGCTTTAAACTGTTATCAAGCACTGTAATATAAACCCAGGTGGGTGTATTCACAGATATTGTATCAGGCTCTATGGTCACGAAAGCGGGGATTGTTGCAGGTATTGAATCCTCATAAGTTGCATAATTGTGTTTGGTTATGGTAATATGCATAAATCCTTCTTCTGTGGGAATAGGGTTAAGATTTACTACTGCCTCTCCCCCACTTGAATAGGCTACACCATAGAGCATATTATTCATATATAGCGCAACGAGCGCAGAATCCTCTATTACACTCACTTTAAAAACTGTTGAACCCAAAGGAAGAACGCTGGGATAGCTGACAGTAAGCGATGTAGGTTCAAGGGTGTAGAGGTCCATAGAGGGATCACCAAATATGTGATATGCCTCATAGTAGTACTGGACAGTAAGAGATCCATCGCCTCCCCACTCATAGACGTTATAGAGCCCAAGTTGAGTTATCCCTCCGAGAAAATTAGTTGTGGGTTCAATAAACATTGGTCTAAACCACCCAATCTGGAGTGTGTCATCCCATACCCAATAGGATGTTGGTGTCGAACCAAAATACGCTACTGCGCCCTTATTCTGTGCTCTTATCCAGGTCTCAGCAAAGCACTCTGAGACATTAAAGTCACCCGTCAAACAGCAGTGTCCCACTACAAAGGGATATTCATCCTCATTTGTAAGGACATTCACCTGTGACTGCCAAAACGGAGGACCAGCCCAACTCCGGCTGCTCCCATGACCTGTATATAGTGCTATAGTCCTTCCATCATTTATTGCGGCTGATATAGGTGTTCCTGTTCCATAATAATAATATAACGAATCACATACAACGCCATTCTCTCTTGCAAGCGCCATACACACATTGCTGATATATTCCACTTCACTATGGTGGTCACCATCATCCGTAGTCATAAAGTACATTTTACCAAGCCATTCTGTCCCTTGTGTCCAGAGATTGCGTTCGTATTCAATTACCTTATCTACCATAACATCTATATGAGAGACAGTAGAGCCAGAAAATCTGCCGTAGTATATATCCGGCAAGAAATCAGAACCATCCACTGTATAATAATATAAATCCGTGGCCTTGCCCGTTTCCAATCCTGTCTGACTGGCGGGTATCTGTGCTACATCCCCAACAAGAAGACAGAATGAAGGGGGAATGTCCCAACTATTGTAGGCATTCTGAATATAAGTCTTGATATTATCCGCAGTTGTACCTCCTGGGATCTCTGATGTCTTTGTGACTGTAACATTAAACCCTTTTTTTGCCTTCCATTCCGCAAAGGGTATTATATTGTTATAAAAGTCATCGTAAGCTATTATTAAAAAATTAATTGGAAGCTGTGGAAGTAACTTCGTGCCCTTGTAATTTAAAATTCCTTTTCTTAAAACCTCATCAAAGTACGGAGAATAATATCTTTCTTTTCTCCACTGTGTATAAGCAACATCTGAACCTGTAAGCGTCAGTTTTATTCTCATTCTTTTCGTCACTCTTATTGTGTTTTTTGCAGGATTATACT
The DNA here is from genome assembly GCA_034722095.1 of Caldifarciminota bacterium. GTDB lineage: Bacteria > Hydrothermota > UBA3073 > UBA3073 > UBA3073 > UBA3073. Next base: position 11,589 of record JAYENM010000188.1, read on the forward strand.
GGATTGGTTTAATATCCATAGGAATAACCCTCGTTCCCCTGATTTCTGCTATGTCTCCGTATGTATATACCCTGTCAGGGAAAAATCTATCACTTTTGTAGGCATCTCTGTCCATCTCAAACTTCATATTCTTATCTACACCCGGAATCTTTGGAATCGGTGCCTGAACAGGATAAATGGGGTGGAGTATACCAAGTTCCGAAAGGGTATATTCCTTCGTTTCTACATCTTTAAGTTCAACTTTCACCTCTGCACCCTGGGGTATTTCTATAAGCTTCGCGATGATTGGAAGTTCTGGCTTACCTATATCACCTGTTATACCTGTTCCCCCGGAAAGCCTTGTAAATCTTCCTTCCTCTGTGTTTAGATATTCGTAAACCACGCCCGGAACCTCCACATCGATAACTACCTCTTGCGGATTTGCCCTGACAAGCGATACTTTCATTCCTTCTTTTTCTCCCTCTCCCAATGGTATCCAGGATGCCATAAGACTACCCGACAGGAGAAGGGTAATTGCTACCCTTTTCATAACACTCCCTAATTTATGATATAATTGTGTTGTGTAAGATATTATACTATATAAATAAATCTTTGTCAAGAAAAAATCCCGAATTAGTCGCATTTATCCTATAACTCTAAATGTATCAACAGGTTCGGAGTATACAGATTTTTTCAAAAAAAACTTGACTTATGACAATTTTTATTATATAATATATTAAGGTATAAAAAATACCTCTTAACAGGATAAGCGGATAAGAATATGGGGTAGCTAAACTATCACAAAGGAGGACAAGATGAAAAAGGAGGTTCTTCTTATAATTTTTCTTTTACTTCCAG
>JAYENM010000189.1:0-2414 GCA_034722095.1 Caldifarciminota bacterium
GTTTTTATTATGATGGTAAAATTTACAATATGTGAGGAAGGTTATGTAAATGTAAGCTATGGCTTATAAAATGATGAATGTCTTGTTTTAATGTTCCAGGATGTCTACTTTTAAGTGTTGCGTAACAGCGTCCAATTTTTTCCTTGACATTTATACTGGTTTGTGTTATAATAAGAATGGGCCGTTAACTCAGTTGGAAGAGTACTGGATTTTTAATCCAGGAGTCGCGGGTTCGAATCCCGCACGGCCTATATCCGTCCCCATGGTCTAGTGGTTAGGACACCACTCTTTCAAGGTGGTAGCACGGGTTCAACTCCCGTTGGGGACACAAAAAATATAATGCAAAAATTAAATATTAAAAATCAAAATGACAGATAAAAAGAATACAGATTTCATGGATTATATTTTTAATCTGCAAAATTTGTGAAAATCCGAGTAATCTGTGGTATATCTTATAATTGAATTTCTGCACTCCAAAACCTATGAATAATCACATGGGGTGCATAAAGTTTTTCTAAGGAACCTATATGATTAGTAATCGTGCGATGGTTATACCCGCATCTCCCATAAGGAATCTCTTGCCTTATGCAAATAGGGCAAAAGAGAGGGGCATAAAGGTCTATCATCTGAATATAGGGCAACCTGATGTTCCAACACCAAAAGAGTTGTTGGAAGGAATAAGGGGATTCAGCAATCCCGTGCTTCCCTATGGACCATCAGAGGGGATAAAAGAATTGAGAGTGGCAATAGCAGATTACTTCAAGAGATATAGTCTCGAGGTATTACCTGAGGAGGTAGTAATTACACAGGGTGGAAGTGAGGCAATACTTTTCTCAATGCTTCTTTTGTGCAATCCGGAAGACGAGATTCTTGTGTTTGAGCCGTTCTATGCAAACTATAATGGACTTGCTGTTGTATCCGGCGTAAAGCTCATCCCCGTAACAACAGACCCGAAAGAAGATTACCATCTTCCCAAAAAGGAGAAGATCACGGAGAAGATTGGGAGCAGAACAAGGGCAATTTTGGTATGTTCTCCCAATAATCCTACCGGTACCGTATATACACAAGAGGAGATGGAGATGCTTGCAGATATTGCACGAAAACATAATCTGTATTTAATATCTGATGAAGTTTACAGGGAGTTTGTTTTTGATAAGATGAAGCATACGAGCGCACTTGCTGTTGCACCCGAGCGCACTATACTTGTGGACTCCATATCAAAGAGGATGAGCGCCTGCGGGGCAAGAATAGGATTTATTGCGTGTAAAGACAAGGAAATGATTTCGTTACTTATAAGATTTGCCCAGTCAAGGTTGTGTCCTGCAACTATAGAACAGTATGGGGCACTTGAGGGCTTTAGGAATATAGATAACTATATATATACTATGATAAGGGAGTATGAACATCGCAGGAATGTAGCGATAGGTGAACTTCGCAAACTACCGAATGTCAGCGTAAACAATCCAGAGGGCGCCTTCTATGCAATGATTACACTGCCTGTCGATAACTCAGAAAAATTTGTTGTATACATGTTAGAGAGATTCAATATCAATAAGAAGACCATTATGCTTGCACCCGGTGCAGGATTTTATGCTACACCGGGACTTGGCACAAACGAGGCAAGGATTGCATTTGTGTTGAAAGAGGAAGATATCAAAGATGCAATATACATACTTGGCAGGGGTATCGAGGCGTATAACCGTGAATAAGTGAGGTTGTGTAAATATTAAGAATAAACCGCGGAGAACGCGGAGTTGCAACCGCAGAGGTCGCAGAGTTCGCGGAGATGAGAAAGAAAAACTCTGGGCTCTCTGCGTGCTCTGTGATCTCTGCGGTTGATGTCTTACATAACTTAAGTGAGAGTAGAGGATGTATGAAAAAAGATATACTGTCATTTGCTGATATGACAGTTAGTGATCTGAATGAGTTGTTTGAACTATCAAAGAAACTGAAGAAACACAGGGTTTCATCTGCACTTACGGGCAAAGTGCTCGCCCTCATTTTTGAAAAGCCCTCACTTAGAACCAGATTCACATTTGAAACAGGAATGTTTGAACTCGGTGGTCATGCCATCTATCTTGCACCCCAGGATATAGGACTCGGGAAGAGAGAATCAGTTCCTGATGTGGCAAGAAACCTGTCAAGATGGGCATCTGGAATTATGGCAAGAACATTTGAACACAGGACAGTTGCAGAACTTGCACAGTACGCAACTATTCCTGTTATAAATGGACTTTCAGATCTCGAGCACCCCTGTCAGGTATTGGCTGATATGTTTACAATATGGGAAAAAAGAGGAGATTTTTCGGGTCTTAAACTTGCATGGGTGGGTGATGGAAACAATGTCTGCAATTCCCTCGTTCTTGCATCCAAAACCCTTGGTTTCTCTATGAGCATTGCCACTCCGAAGGGGT
>JAYENM010000190.1:0-2412 GCA_034722095.1 Caldifarciminota bacterium
TGGCATAGTCATTATTTTAGGAGCAGAGGTGGTTATTATCAATGGCCAGAGAAAACTATTCCACTGCCCGATAAAAGTAAATATTCCCAGAGTAGCTAAAGCTGGCTTGGTAAGAGGAAGAATAATATTCCAATAAATTCTAAATTCAGAGCAACCATCTATTCGAGATGCATCAAGCAATTCATTGGGTATGCCTATAATGAACTGACGCATTAAAAAAATACCCCAGGCATTGAGAATAAAGGGAAGGATTAATGCGGCGTAAGAATGAAGAAATCCTGTTCCTCCCAGACCCCAAATATTATTTCCTCCCATCAGAGGCGCCCGTTTCAGCACATAATAAACCGGGACAAGAAATAGGAATACAGGAAACATCATTGTGGAAAGAATGCCCTTAAAGATAAGCTCACGACCCGGGAAACTAAGCTTGCCCAGGGAGTAACCGGCTAAGGAGCTGGTAAGCAGTACTGCCCCCGTAACGGAAAAGCCAACAAGGAGGCTATTTAAGTAATATCTACCCATAGGGTAGTTTTTAAGCAAGACTATGTAATTTCGCCATTGAGGAACCTCGGGGATGAATATCATTGGCCTGAGCATAATCTCCCTTTCGCTCTGGAGAGAAGCCATAATTAGCCAGATAAAGGGAAGAAGCATACAGATTCCTCCAGTTATAAGTATTCCGTATTTTAGAGCTTCTATCATTACCTTAACAGCCTTCCTTTGCTTCACTTAATTATCCTTTTAATATGATTCTACTCCTCCCCGACGTAAAACCCGCAGTTCTATCAAGGTGATAAATAATACCACCAGAAAAAGAATAAATGCCATAGCCGATGCTCTACCCATACGCATAGCTCGAAAAACAGTTTGATACATATAAAGAGCTACCACTCCTACACTTTCAAATGGCACAACTCCGGTATCTATTCCCCCGCTTGACATCATAAAGACAAGAGCAAATACCTGCCAGGCTCCGATCATCCCCGTAACCAAAACAAAGAGAATAGTGGGTTTAAGCAAAGGAAAGGTTATATGCCAGAACCTCTGCCAGGAATTTGCCCCATCAATCCTGGCTACATCATAATACATCTCAGGGATGCTTTTAAGCCCGGCCACAAATATAAGCATAGTAAATCCTATGCCGGCCCAGATTCCCGTAATCATAATTGAAGGAAGAGCTTGAGCAGGACTACTTAGCCACTGCTGTCCTGGTAAATAAAGCCATCTTAAGACCGTGTTAATTAAACCATCGGTAGGCCTATATAAATATCCCCAGATCATCCCTATAGCTACAGGAGGGGTGACCACTGGAACAAAGTACACAAAACGCCAGATAGTACTATATTTGACCTTGGAAAGTACCAGAGCCAATATCAGAGCTAAAATCATGCCGATAAAAACTGTGCCCAGAGCATAAAAGAGGGTATTTTTTAAAACTATAAGAAAGGTTTCATCCTGCATAAGAAGATAGGTGAAATGCTTAATGCCCACGTAGCGTGCTTTGAGAGGCGGGGTTAACATATTCCATCGATGGAAGGAAAGATAAATAGAAAAGCCGACTGGAAATACCAAAAATATAGCATAAAACAAGAACGCTGGGGACAAAAATAAGTAGCCTATTAAAGCATGTTTACTTTTTCTTTTTCTCCTTCTAACCAGTTGTTTTTTCATTATTCGTTTACCTCCTCATCTAAATTTTTCGAGAAGGAATCCGAGGTGGAAAATCCAGCCTCGGACTCCTTTACCTGACACTCCTTTAGTTTCTTAATAAAATTCTGCCAGGATCTCGTTGATCTTTTTTGTAGCATCATTTAAAGCTTGCTTGGCTGTCTTTTGAGCATTCCATGTTTTCACAATCTCATTCATTAAAATTGTTTTAATCTCTGCTCCCTGGGCTACATTGGGCTCACTTCTGGCATACTTTAATTCCTCCACAAATGTCTTAGTATAAAGGTCGCTTAATGTTTTGGGATGATTTTCCAGGTCAATCTTTCTGGGAGGAAGAGCTCCTATGACACGAGCCATTAAATCACCCTGTCTGGTTGTATTCGTTGTCGGTTGCACCTCAGAGCAAAACCATTTTAAGAAATTCCATGCTTCTTTTTTGTGCTTACTGCCGCTACCCACACAGGCAAACCAGGTATACTGACAATTAACGCGCTTTTTAAGAACTGGAATAGAAGCTACCCCAACCACATCCTCGTATTTCTCTTGCAAGGTCTGCTTTATACTGGTTTCGTACCAGGGAGCCATAATCATCATCGCCACAGTCCCATTGGGGAAATTCCACACACTGCCCTTGGCATCGGTAGCACCATTTCTAAAAAGAGCCAGTTCCGCTTTTAACGCGCTTATCCCCTCTTCACTATTAACTAAACACTTTCTATAATCTTCACTAAAAAATTCTCCTCA
>JAYENM010000191.1:0-2398 GCA_034722095.1 Caldifarciminota bacterium
AGCCTCACTCCTGTACCCTATCATAGCAAGGAAAAGGAATAGTGCGTAGTCCATTATACTGACCGAGATGATAATCTTAATAAGATTCCTCTTCACGAGAACACCAAAAAGACCCACCAGGAAAAGTATGATTGGTAAGAGATACACCATAATAAAATTAAAATTCTAAATTCTAATTTCTAAATCCTTCACCCCGTTAGATATGAAATTATCTCACGGGGTAAACAATATCTAAATCCCAGTTTCCAAATTCTAAACCAACTGTTTTTGTTTGGAGCATTTGAACTTATAATTTGGAATTTGTTTAGAATTTCGAATTTCGGATTTCGGATTTTTACTGTCTGATTCTTCATTTTGATTTTTTGTCTTTCTCAAACAGTACCAACGCCAATAGTATAGTAGAGATGGCTCCTCCAACCTCTATGGCAATTGCTATATTACAAACTGGTATGATACCCGCGCTGAATATCGCGAAGGGAATGCCTTTACCCATAATATTAAGGAAAAATATTCCTCCTATTACAAGCCCAAGGACTGCCACAAACCAGAAAAGCAAAATACCGGATGACTCCAGCCTGGATGTAGTCGTTCTCTCTCGCGTAAGTCTTTCTATCCCGCCCCCATATGCCAGCACAAGGAGAATTACTGCCCCCGCTATAATGAGCCCTCCAGCAAAACCTCCTCCGGGTGTGAGATGACCATGGAGGGTAACATATATGCCGAAGACAATAATCAGCGGAGCAAATATCCTTGATACTGTACGTACGATTTCACTCATCTCTTCTTAAATCCTAAATTCGAATTTCTAAACCCTAAACAAATTCCAAATCTTAAATTCCAATGTTACAAACAACTCGTGTTCAGAGTTTTTTATTTTGCTTTTTCTAAAATGGAACCAAAGATTTTCATCAGTTCGGTAGATTCTTTAATTAATTCTTCTTTTTCTTTAATCTCTTCCTTTGAAGGTTCTGTCAGTCTTAACCAATAACGGCTTTCTTTATCTTCTTTCTTGGAAATTTTTATCCTCATTTTGAAGTCTTTCTTGCTTAACGATTCATTTGCTTCGATATAATTTGCTCCTACTGAACCAGCTGCCTTTACCAATTGTCTACCATTCTCAATATTTGAAATTGTTTTTGGAAGCTTATTCACATATTCGTTTACTCTTTTGGCAAAAAGAAATGTTCTTTCTTCCAAGTCATAATGAGGTTTTTGTTTGGAGTTTGTGGTTTGAGACATTTGAATTTGTTTAGAATTTCGGATTTCGGATTTAGAATTTGTCACTTCTTCCTTCCCTTCTTTCTCAGAACTACTACAAGCCCTACTACCGCAGCGAATAAGACGGTTACCTCTCCGAGAGTATCATATCCTCTGAGATTAAGGATAACAGCAGCAACCAAGTTGGGAGCACCTGTCTTTTCAAATCCCGATGTAATATAATCAGATGCCATTCTCAAAGCAGGATTCCCAAACGGGGGTAACTGACAGAAAACCTTAATGGACATCAATAGAAATACTACGAAGAACGCGGTACTTCCTATATAGAGTACTACTCTGGAAAGTTTCTTTTCATCAGGAGTATCTTTTTCGGTTGTTTTTATGATTGCAGCAATAAGAATTATAAGGGACATAGTTTCTACAATAATCTGCACGATTGCTAAATCTGGCGCGTTAAGGAACATAAAAGATAAGGCAAGGCTGTATCCAACTATACCCATAGATATCACAGCTGCCATAAGATTTGGCACCCAGATAGCGAGGATCGCGCCCAAAATCATCAATATGCCCAGTAGATAAATCTCAACCATAATTAAGTAAAATCCTAAATTCTAATCTCTAAATCCTTCACCCCGTTAGATATGAAATTATCTCACGGGGTAAACAATATCTAAATCCCAATTTCCAAATTCTAAACCAACTGTTTCTGTTTGGAGCATTTGAATTTATAATTTGGAATTTGTTTAGAATTTCGGATTTCGGATTTAGAATTTGTCATAACTACATTATCAACAGAATTACCGCCAATCCCACCGCAATCCAGAGCAGGTAAAACGGTAATGAGCCTGTGTGAGCGAGTCTAAATATTCTTGAAAAAAAGAAGACCCATGTTTTTAAAATCTCATAAATATCAAAAAATTCCCTCTTAGCCCAGCTGTAAATCCTTTCAAATAGAGGTATCTCACTAATTGTTAGATAGAAATCTGTTCCTGAAACTCTCATATCAGGTCTAATTTTTTCACCACCTATGAATTCAGGTGTAACCCTCACCTTTACCTTTGAAATGCCATAGATCAAAAGACCCAGGAGTATCCCCACAATTATCAGTCCGGTTGTCAACTCTGGTCTCCATATTCCTACTGTCTCAAATGGTAATATTCTCTTGAATACTGGATTAATA
>JAYENM010000192.1:0-2396 GCA_034722095.1 Caldifarciminota bacterium
TTCGTGCTCGCATTTTTCTGACACTGATTGACGCTGATTTCCGCCAAAAATATCCTTCTGTTGCCCCTTGTTACTATACGATAGAGACCATCAGGAAATTTAATTCTTGGTTTTTTTACCATCATCCAAGCTTACCTGTCCCCTTTTTCCTTTGAAAAATTAATCAATGTCAAGGAAATTCGATCTTTCCTTTATCCTGGTTCTAAGCATATAAAACCTGGACTCAACCTCCCTTAAAAAAAGCCAGAGTTTGTTACCTTGCGGTTCATTGGGATAGGAAATTGGCCGCGGGGAACTGAAAGAAAGTTTTGAAATATCTACGGTCCTGTCCAGATTACATATTGTCTGTCTTCCGTCTGGAAGAATGATCTCAACGGGAATTGGAATTTTTTCTTTAAACTTTATTATATCCCCCTCCATAATAGCGGATAGGTGGATACTCTCCCTCCTCCTCCACCATTCATCTATTTCATCCATATCAATAATCCAGATATCGCCTTTTTCTCTTGCGTAATTTACTATTTTTTTCAGGATATCAAAATTTTCTACAAGTGCATCAGGATGGCTATAGATTATTGTGGGTTCTCCCATAAGAGAGTTTCTCTCTATAAGGGATGTAAAATAGTTCCTTACTCCTTCTTTTGTATGTTTTGACATAAGGAGGCTTTCTATACATATCGGATGGACAGGAATCTGCAGAAGATTTCTTTTGCGGTCGGGGAAGAAGGGAAAGTCGTCATAGGAATATGAAAACTCTGATGAGTACGAAAACCCAAGTTCCTCCAGAATTTCGGGAAATTCTCTGCGCCAGATTCCGTAAGGGGCTGCAAAACCTTTTAACCTCATACCCTCTTTTTCGACCAGTTCCTTTGCCGTTTTTATATTTTCGTAGTTTCTTTTTCTGTCGGGATAGACCGTATGGTTGTAACAGTGGATGCCAAAACTGTGGTTGCCTTCAAGGATAGGGGACAAGTGATTTTTCAATACACGAACATCAAGAAAGAATGTGGCTTTAAGGTTTATTTTCTGGAGGGATGTTTCGAGCGAGACCACCTTCTCTGCAGGCGCAAAATCTGTATCCACCCTGAGTGCAAAGAGCGATCTGCCTTTGGGGTAATACCACTTGTGTATGTATGGAATCCCCTTTCTTGCAAATAACTCCCTTATGCACTCCACAACAGTTCTTCTTGCCTTTGCTTTTGAAATGCATGAGACTGTTTCATCGGGAAACCTGCCATACTCTGAGTAAAAACACTTCCTTTTTCTTTTACTGTCCTCAAAAACGGTATCAGGGTCAAATGGAAGAACGATCAAAATCCCGTCCCCCATCTCCTTTATCCCTTTTCCTTTTTCCTTTATCCTTCTTTCTATATGTAATTCTCTCAGGATGTCCCTTTCTATATATTCAGGGGTTGTAAGGACTGCTCCGCCCCCGCAAACAAAATCTCTCACTCCGTCTGTCTTCCTATTCACTATCCATATATCGCTCTCTCTGTTTACAGGAACTCCCTCCTGTGAGAGGATTTTCATCCATCCGTTCCCTTCTCCGATCATATTTACGCCAATATGGGACACAGGTTTCATTTAATTTCAGGATTGTCTGGCAGAAACCTCTATGCAGGAAATATCTTCTGGTTTTAGTAAGTATACCATAAAACTTCCCTAATGTCAACTTAAAAATAAAAAAGGGATATTTTGGTAGATGTATTTTTACTAACGGAATGAAGTAAAGATACACCTTCCGGCGGGAAGGTATTGCTTTAAACAATATAAAGCAGTGGATTATTGGGTGAGCGAAGTTCTATTTCTTCTTCCGATCCGCTATCAATTGTCCGTTTACCCCGACATTCTCAGGGGCATTTTCTCTTATAAGCACGGTAATGTGCTCGATTTTGTATACTTCAACTGCAACATCGGTGAGTTTCTTCACCAGCTGCCTCTTCCGTTCAATGTCAGGAATGGGCGGTCCTTCTACTGTTATTGTCGGCATTTTCTTTCACCTCCTTTTCTTATTATTTTCATTTTGCGGGTTGAACCACGAGTTTTCACTCCGTTATTCCTTCTCGCGACCAGGACAGGCTGTGCAGAAAGTAGGAATCTGGTAGCCGCAGACTTCAGTCTGCGAATAGAAGATGCTGTTCTGGATTCAATTTGCGCAACTTATCCTCAGGATCCGCACGGATCCCCAGGATCCGCACGGATCCCCGGGATCCGCACGGAAAAGTTGCGACTACCCTGTTGAAATTTGACTTTTTGCACAACCACAGGAGGTCGCTCCTACCATTACCCCATTATCCCATTATCCCATTATCCCATCACCCCATCACCCCATTACCCGTGATAATCTCTTCAATGTCTCAAGTTGCTCTCTCCTTCCCAGTCTAGCGGATTTTATT
>JAYENM010000193.1:0-2390 GCA_034722095.1 Caldifarciminota bacterium
CTTACCCCGCTCCGGGTGTCGTGTTGAAGGGGGTAGTGCAGATACAAGGCTCCGCCTGCATTGACAATTTTCAGTACTACAAGTTTGAGTTTAAGGGCGAGGGAGCGACCGAGTGGTCGTTCCTCAAACGCTTCGATGAGCCGGTGGGGAGCGGCGTTTTGGGAACCTGGGATACTTCAATCCTTCCGGCGGGTACGTATCGCTTCCGCTTAGTGGTTGTTGACAACACAGGCAACTTCCCTGAGCCCTGCGAGGTGCAGGTGGTTGTGGAGAGATAATCTCGAAGCAAAAAGCCGCCCGATCGAATTCAGGATCAGGCGGCTTTAAAAGTATACTCCCTAAATTCCCCACTGGGGCTTTATCCGCGGCGGTTTTCCTGGCCGCAGATCACCCCGACGCTCTTAAACTTGGTCTCCACCCTGATGCCCTGATCCACGCTCCCGCAAGTGACCAAATCCCCCAAAGGTTAATGCGTCTTCGCCGTAACCAAGCATTTGCATCTCGTCTGATGCTGAGCTGCCCCCTAACGGTATCGAGCTGAGCTGCGCGTGTCGGTTGCAGCGACATGTTAGGCGGCCTCCTCCCCATGCAAGGCCAACCTTCGGCTGCTTCCTGCACCACCCTTCTGCTGTCGGCCGTCCGCACAGCTTCACCTCTGTTCGATCTTGTAGAGCGATGCCGTTTGCTGACTCAACACCGGCTTGCCGGCTTCAACCGCTTGCATTGCCAAGCCTGCCGCAACTATGGGAGTCCAGCCGGCACCAGATTCATCCCATTCAAACAACCTGTGCTTCGGGCAACTGTAGCATCTTCGCCTGGACGGACTCCAGAATTGTATCCCGCAGAAATGCACGCGCATTCAGGATTTCGATGCCTATCAATTCCCCCTTGTCATTTAGCTCCACCGTGATGTTGGGGCTGAGCTCGACGCTGCCGGCTTCCGGCTCAGCTGAAAGCGCCAGATGCAGGACATCCTCTTGCTCAAAATATACCATCCGGGGCATATTTTCATTACTCATGGGTGAACCTCCCCGTCCTAAGACGGAAGTTGATCTGCTGACGTGTTGTGGCATGGGTGGTGATCGGTGTTATTGAATCTTCGTCTGTCTCATACGGTATCATCACCAGTACCTTATCATGGCGTCCAACCGCGACCAAGCGACCCGCCGCCGTATCGAAGTACCGTTCACTCGAATATCGTACAATATCCTCGATCTTGGCAAGATCAAACCCACGTAACCTTGCCCTGTACTTCATGTACTCTGTCCACACTATGATACGCGATTTCATCATGACCAAGTTCTGCTTGACTGTGATGTAGGGGATGACACTTGGTTTCGATGCGGCCGCCTAACGGTTGAGTTCACCTGCATTTTGGAGCGTAGCGGAAAAATGTCAGGTGCAACGATTTGTTATACATTTTTTAAATTTCCTTTTACATTCCCAACGAAGTATGCTTCATAGCCATTGTTGCCTGCTGACATCCTCTATTGTCAGATAATCAAGTCTGTATTCGTTTGTTTTTGATTAGAATCCTAAAATATGGACATTTCCCATTTATCGATAAATCCTTTCCATCATTCCCTTTTCTGAATTTAATTATTTCAAATTGGTCGGGATTAAATTTATGTAGAAATGTAATTGGTACACCCATAACACCCTCGTAGTCTAATGGTATGTCTTTTGTTCTATTAACATTAATTCCATCGTAATTGTCATATTGTGGATATTCATCTTCGTTCCCAAAATATTTTTTTGTGAGTACGATGTCTTCGTGCCGTTGGAAAGTATCTAAGTTGGTTAACCATAGACAATTGTTTGGAGAAACTATTCTGTTTCCTAAGCTATCAATCCGAGCCTCTGTTCCATAAAGTTCATAGTGTTCGGGAACAATAAAACCAGAAATACCTCTACCAAGATTTATTCCTAACCACGCTTTGTTTTCTTTAATTAGTTTAAAAATTCTTTTATAGGTTATTGCATTAATATTACCAATTATCAAAAACTTTTTATCATATTTTACTAATTGAGCTACATACTCTCTGAATAATGAAAATGGGGGGTTAGTAACAACAATATCGGACTGCTTTAATAGTTCAATACTTTCTGAACTACGAAAATCCCCATCCCCATTAAAGTAAACAATGTCAGTTGAACTTGGTTTGTTATTTTCTCTCTCTTTACCTGTATATTCAAAGAAAAAACCATTTTCATCTTCTTCTGTATTAAACAAATCTCTTACTTGTTCTCTATAACAAGCTGTTATTATGGTCTTGTGCTAGTTAGGGAAGGCCAACGACTTGATTTGCAAGAAGTCAGGCTTTCTCAACAAGCGATTGATGTAGATACACAGCGTATGCGCTGTCAGCTTGGTGAACAAGCGCGCACAT
>JAYENM010000194.1:0-2386 GCA_034722095.1 Caldifarciminota bacterium
ACGTTGGATCTGCATGGAAGGGAAATCTCTTCACGGAACCGTTTCCGTTTCCCTCATTTCAGTCACTTCTCATGGCGCTGCTACTTGCCTCGATCAAAGGGCCCATCGAGGAGTTCGGCTGGCGGGGGCTCGCCCTACCTTTGATGCAACGAAGGTTCGCGCCCATATGGGCCGCGCTAATTCTTGGTATGGTTTGGGGTTTCTGGCACCTGCCCGCGTTCCTGTTGAGCGGGACTCAGCAGAGTGCCTGGTCATTCACTCCGTTCTTCGCGGGCACGGTTACAATCAGCTTGATCGTAACCGCGTTATTTAACGCATCGCGTGGTAGCATTCTGCTTCCTGCATTGATGCATTTTCAGCTCATGAATCCCATCTGGCCCGACGCCCAGCCCTACGATACATACCTTCTTGTTGGTATCGCGGTTCTGGTTGTCTGGTTCAACCGAAAAGCTATGTTCAGTAGAGAAGGTGCCGTCACAGAGGTTATTCCTCAAGCTGAAAGCAGGGTGATCTCGGTAGCGGCACAGGCAAAACATCTTGAACCTTCGGACAGGAATAATGTTAGCTCTCGGAGATACAATTAAATGGACTTCAATCTTCTCATTAAAAAATAAAGGAGTTATAATGAAAAAGACAATATTTGTTCTATGCTTCACATTTTTGACATTCATGTCAATAACCGCTTCGGCTCAGGAAGGTGACAGGCATGAAGAAAATGGCTTTTCAGCACGTATAGAAGCGGGAGCCATATGGATTAATACTACAGACCAGCTTTTTGTGGATGACAAAAATGAAAAGACGGATAATTTAAACGACGAAGCCGACAGTTTTAGCACAACCATGCCATTGGTTATGTTTGATTTAAGGTATGCGTTTCAAGGCTCAGACACGGAAGTTTATCTGGGAACACCTTTTGAAGACTCAGGGATAGCGTTGACCTTGGGCATGGCGCAAACTTTCATCGACAAAAGCAAGCTGGACCTGTCTGTTTTCTCGAAAATAATGGCTGAAGTGTGGAAAGACCCATATATTGCGGGGGTGGCGAGGGATGACACGGATATAAAAGACGTCGGTTTTACAATAGATTACGATCGCATATTGGATACAGGTCTTAACCTTTATTACAGATATAATCTGTTAGACGTGGATGAAGACGTCATCGGAACCAGGTTTAATGACATGAAAAGAGATGGGATAATCCACACCACAGGTCTTGGTTACACGATAGATCTCGACGAAAGTAACACAATAATTCCTGGTCTTGAGTATTCCAAGGCCGACATGGACGGAGAAAGCAACAGCTACAATGGTTGCAAGATTAAACTCGAATACAAGTTAATGAAAAATGATTATATCTTAAACGCTTTTGTCTCAGTCGACAAAAAAGACTATGACAAAATGCACCCCATATTTAACAAAACCAGGGATGAAACAGAATACTCTGCTATAGCTATTTTCACACTACTCAATCCACTCGGTTATGATAAATTTTTCACCAATTTCATAGCCGGCTACGGCTACTCGGACTCCAACATAGATTTTTTCGATAAACGCACCTATCTCAGCGGCATAACTATAGGCTATAATTTTTAACAGAACGCTTATGAGAATTTCCTTGAATGAAAGATTTATATGCTTTTATGCAGTCTAATCAATCACCCCACCTGACCTGCATTGCGCTACGCTTCATGCATCAGGTGAGTTCAATTATTCGCAGGTAAGAACAATGCCCATTTGGATGAAATTGCTGCTTTGGATCATCACATTGTCGGTGCTATGTGTTGGAATCCTCTTGCTGTTCGGTGTCACAGACAATAAAAATAAATCAGCTCAGCAAGTCAATAAACTTATTCGATTGACTTCTACTGAGGGTCACACAAAAATAGACTTCAGCAGATTTGAGCAGCTTCCACCACCCGTCGCACGCTACTTTCAATTGGTACTAAGGGATGGGCAGCCCTTGATCCTGATAGCTCGTTTTAGCCAAAAAGGTGAGCTCAGGATAAATGAAAAAAGCGATAAGTGGTTACCTTTCGAGGCAAACCAGATTGCTGTGCCGGCTGCACCTGGATTTCAATGGAATGCACGAATAAGCATAGCGCCACTTTTGCATGTGCAAGTATGTGACACATATATTGCCGGCAAAGGATCGGGGCGGGTCAGCCTGATGTCAGCTATCACGTTGGCGCATGACGAGGACATCCGCGAACTGAATAGTGGAGCTCTGCACCGATACCTTGCGGAAGCTGTCTGGTATCCGACTGCGCTTCTTCCGGATGCCGGCGTTAAATGGAGCGAAGTGGACAACAATACTGCCATCGCCACATTGACAGTCTCAGGGATCACTGTATCGCTTGAGTTCCGTTTTAATCACGCTGGTGAAGTC
>JAYENM010000195.1:0-2385 GCA_034722095.1 Caldifarciminota bacterium
TATAAAGTTTTTTGAATTTGATGTTTCATTATACACCAAAAACTGGGGGGAGGCAAGCAAAAAGTAGATAACTGCTTTTAAAATTGTGGGTTAGAAGAAGATAGGCAAAAGTTTTTTGACAATACTCAAAAACCTGAAAGGAGGGGATATATGAACTTTATCTTTTATTCTTCAAATACAAATGGGGAGAATGACTTTCTTACACCCTCAATCCTTGAAATACACAGGATTGGGGGTATTTTTATTTATCCTTGTGGTTTCTTTTATGTGAGGTTTGTGCGTTTCGTTTAGGCAAGCCTTGCGTGTCTCATGACACACAAGGTAAATAGGGTTTTTCTATAACAACAACGAGTAAAGTCTACAAGGAGGAGAGATGGCGAGAAGATTAATTGTAACATTGATGGTGGTAGGATATTTTGGTGTTTGGCTTTCAGCAGAAATTCTTTGGGCACACAGGGCTGAGCAAGAAGAGCGGGTTATTATACCCAAGCCAGGAACAGACAAAAAACCAATAAGGAGAGAAAGAGAAACCTGGGTTCCTCCACCTGCACCAAAAGAGGAACCTAAAGAGAAAAGGATTCCTTATAGCACAGGGAAAGAGAAATATGCCTGTGAGGTGCTTATAAGGTTTACGAGTGGGCTTAGCATCCCTCGTGGCCCTCACAAAAGAGAAGCAGGACCATACGAGCTTGGGATTTCTAAGTGGGGAGAAACAGAAGGAATGATTACGGGACCTTCAAGCATAAAAGTGGATAGATTTGAAAACATATATGTTCTGGATTTAGTGAATCGTCGGATATTAAAATATTCTTCTCGGGGGAAATTTTTGAAAATGATAAAGTTATCTGAACGACATGGAGCTGGTGATTTTGATATTGACACAGAAGGAAATATATATACCTTAGGATTTCCACACGGATTTAAAAAAGAACAACGCAAACATCTCTGTGAGCTCGCGGGTATCTCTACGCACGATGTCTCGATTTTCTTTGTTGAGAAGTATGACTCCGTAGGAAAATCTGCAGGTATATCTTACTTCCCTTTTTTACATAAGTGGGCCGTTGAAAACAGTTTTTGGCCACAGAAGATTTTAGTGGATGATAAAGGATATCTTCATATCTCAGAAAAGGTTTTCAAATTTACTGCTTTAGAATTACTTGAGCTGTATAAAACATACGAAGGAATATTTTCTCCTACGAGTGGAGAATTTTATTCTATTAAGAAAGATATACAAGAAATCCAGATTCTAAAAGGTAAAGAAAAATTAGAATCTATAGGAAGTATAAACTTAACTCGACAACTAGAAGGAGTTGAATTTATTAAAGAAGATGCGAACGAGAATATATATTTATGTTGTAAGTTCGAGAAAACAAAAGAAATTTGGAAAATTAATAGGGATGGCGAGGTAGTAGTCTCCATTTGTAATTTGCCTTATTCTGACGCTTGTAAATTTGTAGCCACAGTAAGTGAAAATGATGATATATATTTACTTATATATTGGCTTGGCAGTGTTTACAAAGAAAATCATACAGTCGAGTTAATAAAATGGTATAAAGAGGAGGGTTAAATGAGATATTTATATCTGTATTGGTTTCCATTTCTGATACTTTATGCTTTTCCAACTTTTGCGATAGATCGAGGGGAGATTATTGATACAGCTTACCAATATTATACTATTCAATGGACACCGGACGAGTATAATACAGGTGAAGCAGAAGACTGTTGGTACCATAATTATTATCAAACATATGGAGATACAGTAAATTCTTGGCCAGCACATCCATATTGCGACTTTACAGCAAATATATCTTATATTGGAGAAGCTTATGCTTATGGCTGGTGGGATACACATAGTGATTTTAAGGATTGGATAACATATTATGTTATAGGAGCAGGAAATCATGCCTGCCATTACTGGAATTATTACTATGAGACGGGCATAGCCTCTCCTGATTGGACCACAGGTATTGATTGCTCTGGTTTTGTATCAAAATGCTGGAAACTTAATCGACACTATAGTACAAGTGAACTTGCAAATTACGGAGATTCAATTGATATAAATCAAGTTGATAAAGGAGATATCATAGTTAAACCTGGAAGACATGTATATCTAGTTGACTTTAATACTGGTACCGGCTCTTGGGCCTATCACGCCGTAGGAGTGGATTATATAGATGGAGTGGGATATATAAGTCGTCCTTACCGTGTTAGTTACGATTGGATCCCATTTGATGCTGTTCCCTCTTCTGATGGTTGGTGCGCAAGAAGCTTATGGCAGACCGGCGTTGAGGAGTATTACATTCAGGTCAATTCTCCAAATGGAGGGGAGGTCTGGTATTATGATGAGACACATAATATCACATGGAATACAGGAACTCTTGCGGA
>JAYENM010000196.1:0-2374 GCA_034722095.1 Caldifarciminota bacterium
CGAGGCCGATGATGATGCCATCTTACTAAAATCAAGCCCTTGATATTTTAACCAATAACTTAAGATGGCACCAAAGATCGCACCCAGAAGACTACCCACAAAACCAATGATACCAGCCTCAAGGGTTAATAATCCAACAACCGATAGGTTATTCAAACCCATTGCCTTCATCATACCAATCTCCTTTGTTCGCTCTAACACAACCATCATCATTGTATTGGCGATTGTTGAACAGGCAACCAGCAAGACAATAAAATAGAAGATTGACAAAACAATACTGACAGAATTAATGTAACGGAGTATGGGGTTATATTGAAAGGGAATAACAGAGTAGTCAGTATGCGATTTGATTGAGTGGGCAACATCTACTGCCCTGTCTGGATTCTTGATTATGATGACAATTTCTGTGGCACTCCCTTCAAGGTCAAGCAATCTCTGGCCAACATCAAGCGGAATATAAAACAGACTTCTATCAATCCCTCCCATTCCGGTTGAGAATATACCTTTAACCAAAAGGTTTATACCAGATGGTGAATCATAGGCAGTTTTGGTGATTATGGTTAATATATCACCTACCTTTACATTCAGGCGTGCGGCCAAATTTTTGCCCAGAATAGCGGCATTTTCATTTGGTGCAATATAAGAACCTTCAATTATTCTCTTATCCAATCCTGAAATATCAACTTCTTTTTCTGGAGCTATGGCATAACCCAACGCCGGGATACTCATTTCTTCCTTACCTAATAAAACGCCAAATTTGATTCTGGGTGATACCATTATGATATCCTTATTATTTAGTGAGTTATAAAACTCAGCTGATAATGGAATGGATTCTGATAAAGGAATAAGCCGCTCGCGCCTCTCATATTCCTTTGTTGTAATCCTGATATGGCCGGAAAGCAGATTAATAACATTTTCGCCTATATTTTTGTTAGCACCCCTTATGTAACTATGAAAGAATATTATTGCCGTAATAGCAATTGCAACACTTATCCCCGAGATAATACTACGTCTCGTGTTGCGGAAATAGTTCCGAAATGCGAGTTTAATTAAATACATTATACATACCTCAATGCATCCACAGGCTCAAGCCTTGTGGCTTTTCTTACTGGCCATAGTGTGGCAATGACAGAAACGATGACCCCAAATATAAATACATAAAGAATTGTCCAATAATTAATGTCCCCCTTAATAACAAATTTTATTGGATAGACAATATCCATATTTTCAAAGCTGGCACTCAGGTCTATTCCATACAACGAAAGATGTAATGAAAAAACTAATCCCAGAAGACAACCAAGCAGACTACCAAATGTTCCGATAATTCCTCCCTCACAGATAAACATTTTTGTAATATTGAAGTTGGTAAACCCCATTGCCTTCAGTGTCCCTATCTCCGGGATACGTTCCATCACGGACATAAGCATTGTATTTATGATACCCACGGCGGCAATGATTACCACGACAAGTGCAATCAAAGATTGCGCGGCCCTCTTAACCCCTGAGATTTCAAAGATGCTGGCATTCAGTTCCTTCCAGGTGTAAACCTCAAACTTTTCACCAATTGTGTCAGAGACTTTTGCCTTCAACTGCGCCAATTTGTTTTCTTGATTAGCCCTTAAACATAATTCTGTAACCCCACCATGAATATCCAGAAGTCTTTGTGCGGCTTCAATTGGCATAATTGCGGCGTTTCGGTCAAATAGGGGATGGCTGGTGTTGATAAGACCAGAGACAATAAAATCATAGGCATTATAGGTACCGTTTCTATCTCTAACAATGACCGTTACATACGAACCAACTTCTAAATTCATATCCCTTGCCAGGTCTGTGCCGACGAGAATGTCTTCCTGATTTTGCAGGTAAGTACCTTTGACTACGGCATTTGCTGTTTTGAAGACCCTTTTTTCATTCTCAATATCTATTCCAATGCCCAAAACAGGAAGCTCATTAATGCCGTTATTTATTCGGCACTGAAATTTAACTCGCGGTGTTATCTCCTTTATAGCTCTGATTTGTTTGATATTTTCCAGAATGAATTCAGGGTTTTCAATGATTGTGTCAAGTGGGAATAATCCCTCCTCTCGATAATAGCCTCTGGCAAATATTTCCAAATGGCTGGTTTCAAAATCGATAATATTTCTTGCAGCAAGTTCATCAACACCATTCATCATTGTATTCATATAAATCATTGCAGCAAGTCCAACTGATATTGCTACTGCCGTAATTATCGTTCTTCTCGTATGGCGAAAAACATTACGCCAGGCAAGATTAAATGTCTTCATTTTCGTGTTTGGTTAATTATTTTGCCATCTCTCAAATAGACAATTTCCTCGGCGAAGTCCATTACCAGTTTATCATGGGTAGAGAAGAT
>JAYENM010000197.1:0-12161 GCA_034722095.1 Caldifarciminota bacterium
TTACCCCATCAACCCACTATCCCATTTCTTCCCTGCGTTTATCTGCGTCCAATTCGACCTTTGAATTTGCCTATTTTACACCAAAATTTCCTGTTTGTCAAGTATTTTTAAGGCAGGATTAAATTTTTTTTCAAAAAAAAACTTGAAATTTTGGGATTTTTGTGTTATAATATATAATATATAAATGGATTTTGATGGGCTTCTATCGTCTTCTTCCCAATATCCATATTCATACTCTGGCTGTTGTTGCTGCCATTTCTTGTTTCGACGAGTTAAAGGAGGGTGATACTGATTGTTAACATACCTCTGTCTTGGGTCTAATTTAAGAGGAAAATTATCTAATCTACAAGAGGCTGCAAAATGTCTTTCTAAATATGGGAGAATCGTAAAGACATCATCAGTTTACGAAACAGAACCTGTGGCTGAAACCCCACAGCCAATGTTTCTAAATTGTGTTCTGGAGTACGATTTCTCCTTTGCCTCGCCGTTTGAACTCCTCGGATACATTCATAAGATAGAAGCCCATCTTGGTAGAGAAAGAGGTAAAAGATTTGCGCCAAGGACGATTGATATAGATATACTCTTTTTTGGCGATATGCTTATAGACGCCCCTGGCATTATTATACCTCATCCCAGGCTTACCGAGAGGCTATTTGTGCTTGTTCCTTTGAAGGAGATTGCTCCTTTTTTTATACATCCAAAAGAAAAGGTATCCATAACAGAACTGTATAATAGAATCTATGAAGGTAATTACTACTGTAAAAAATATGCAGATCCTCTCTTATGAACTCCGAAAGGAAGAGAAGATGGGGTTTGTCCCGACGATGGGTTTTCTGCATAAAGGGCACCTCTCCCTTATAGATAAAGCGAGATCTCTATCTGAGATTGTTGTAGTAAGCATATTTGTAAATCCAAAGCAATTTGGACCATCTGAAGATTATCTGACCTATCCGAGGGATTTTGAGCGTGATAAACAACTTCTTAAAGAGAGAGATGTTGATATACTATTTTATCCAGACATAAAAGATATGTATCCCACAGGTTATTCAACCTATGTAGAGGTAGAAGGATTTGATGCTACACTCTGTGGAGCAAGAAGATCAGGACATATGAGAGGGGTTGCTACTGTATGTATGAAACTTTTTAACATTGTTAGACCGCATCTTGCAGTGTTTGGAGAAAAAGATTATCAGCAGGCGATGCTGATAAAGAGAATGGTTTCTGATATGAATCTTGATATAGAGATAGTCCTCTCTCCCACTGTTAGAGAAGGTGATGGACTTGCAGTCTCTTCAAGAAATATACACTTGACGGACAAGGAGAGGAAAGACGCTGCAGTTCTGTATAAATCCCTGCTCTTCGGAAAAAATCTGGTAGAAGAGGGTGAGGATAATACAGATAAAATTATTAAAACAATGCGCAATATGATAGAAGGGAAAAGGACGGCACGAATTGATTATATAGAGGCGGTTGACAGTAAGAACCTAAAACTTGTAAGGACAATAAACAAACCGGTGCTGCTCGCCCTTGCTGTCTATTTTGGCAGGACAAGATTGATTGACAACATAATCGCAGTTCCAAAGGATGCAGCCCAGGAGAACCACAAAGGCACGAAGAACACGAAGTTCACCAAGAATACGAAGGAAAAATAAATATAAAATCTTGGTGTCTTTGTGTCTTGGTGGTGAATGGAATATGGATAAGCGTAACTTCTGTATAATTGCCCATATAGACCATGGAAAATCTACCCTTGCGGACAGGATGCTTGAGATTACAGAGACCATCCCAAGGAGACTTATGAGGGAGCAGGTTCTGGATAGGATGGAGATTGAAAGGGAGCACGGAATAACGATAAAGGCACATCCCATAAAAATGGAATATAAGGGGTTTATACTCAATCTTATAGATACGCCGGGGCATGTTGATTTTTCCTATGAGGTGACAAGGAGTCTTGCTGCATGTGAGGGAGCAATCCTTCTCGTTGATGCAGTTCAAGGGGTTCAGGCACAGACTATGAGTAATCTTTATATGGCACTTGACGCAGGTCTTATAATAATTCCGGTTATAAACAAGATAGATCTTCCAAATGCACACATTGAGGATGTAAGGAGAGAACTTATAGATCTGCTTGATTCAGATGAGATACTCCTTGTGTCAGCAAAAAACGGATGGGGGGTTGAAGAACTTATGGAAAGAATAATAGAGAAGATTCCATCACCTCGAAGGGAAGGCTCCCTTTTACAAGCGCTCATATTTGATTCATACTACGATGAATATAGAGGAGTTATTCCCTATATAAGGGTTATGTGTGGAAGTATAAGAGCTGGCGATATTGTTCAGTTTTTTAGGGGTGGGAAGACCTTTGAAGTGCAGGAAGTGGGTTACTTCTCCCCTGACAGGACAAAATCAGAGGTTCTTGAATCAGGAGATGTAGGGTATATAATTTGCAATATAAGAGATGCAAAGGATGTAAAGGTTGGAGACACGGTAGTAAAATCAAAAATCAAATATCAAAAATCAAGAATTGAGGGTCAGAATGTGGAACCACTCCCGGGTTATCGTGAAGTAACCCCGTATGTATATGCCGAGGTATATCCAGCAGATGGTGAGGATTATGACTCGTTAAAAGAGGCACTTGAGAAACTTGTTCTTGCGGATTCAAGTCTTGTATACGAACCTGAAGTATCATCCGCACTTGGATTTGGTTTTAGATGCGGGTTTCTTGGTATGCTCCATAAGAAGATTATAGAAGAGAGACTGGAGAGAGAGATGGGTATCTCCATAGTTACTACTTCTCCCAATATACGATACAGAATCGTTCTCCGTAATGGAGGTATTATCTGGATAGAAAACCCCGGACAACTTCCTAAGCCTACAGAAATAGAGAACATAGAGGAACCGATTGTAAGGGCAAAAATATTCACGCCTCCTGAATATATAGGAAAAATACTCGAGCTTTGTGAAGGCAAAAGAGGTATACAGAGGTCTATTCTTTATCACAGAGAGAATATGGTGGAGATAGAATATGAGATTCCACTTTCAGAGATTATATTTGATTTTTATGATAATTTGAAATCAATATCCCAGGGTTTCGCTTCTCTTAACTATGAATTCCTGGAGTACAAACCCGGAGATTTCGTGAAACTTGACATATTAGTAAATGGAAAGCAAGTGGATGCCATTTCAAATATAGTATCAAAAGAGAGGGCATACCACGAAGGAGTAAGGTTGACAAGGAGATTGAAGGAGATTATACCGAGGCAGTTGTTTGAGGTTGTGATACAGGCATCCAGTAATGGCAGAATTATAGCAAAATCAAGGGTTGCACCCATAAGAAAGGATGTAACAGCGAAGTGCTATGGAGGAGATATAACTAGAAAGCGTAAACTGCTTGAGAGACAGAAAGAAGGTAAAAAAAAGATGAAACGCATAGGGATGGTTGAGATACCAAAGGAGGCGTTTCTTGCAGTGAGAGAATGATTTTGTAACTTTCTGCCATGAAATACAACTATATATGTAACCCGTACTACTTATTATCTGCTGCTTTTCTCTCTTCGCAAACTGTTCTCCCTGCCTGCGGTAGGCAGGTGTGGTTTGGTTTTTACAATACTATTACAAGGGGGGTCTTTTAATGGAAGAGAAAAAAACACGAAAATGGTTACTTGATGTGGTTTCTATTGTACTGGCAGTGATTTTAATAAGGGCATATGTGATTCAGGCATACAAGATACCGACGGGTTCTATGGAAGACACCCTCCTTATTGGCGATTTCCTTTTTGCAACAAAGTTCAATTATGGGTTGCAGGTACCATTTCGAAACAAGATGGTATTCAAGTGGAATCAACCAGAGAGTGGAGAGATTGTTATATTTAGATTTCCTCTTGAGCGTAAGGACTTTGTCAAGCGATGTCTTGCAGTTGCGGGAGATACGGTCGAAATAAGGAGTAAAGTTCTGTATATAAATGGAGAAAAGGTGGAGGAGCCCTATGTTATTCACACGGATAAACATCATATTTATCCTCCGCTCAAACTAAATGACAGAGAACGATATCAGAGCCTGTGGCAGAATGGTGAATTTCGAAATGCAGGCGGGTATGTCAGAGATAATTTTGGACCTGTAGTGATACCGGAGGACTATGTTTTTTTAATGGGGGATAACAGAGACAACTCATATGACTCACGATTCTGGGGACCATTATCTTATGATAATTTAAGGGGAAGGCCATTTATAATCCACTGGTCCTGGAAGAAAGAGATCCCTATGTATAAGTTGCTCAAAAAGATACGATGGGACAGGATTGGAATGATAGTGACGAATCTATAAAGGAAAAAGGAAAAAGGATAAAGTGGGAGCGACCTCTTCAGGCTGTGCCAAAACAACCGTTGCACAGCATCTCATACGAGCCGCAGGGCCGTATGGAGCAGCAAGCCTGTCTACCGATCCCTACGGTCATACGACCCGTATGGGTCATACGACCTGTATAGGTCATACGACCCGTATGGGCGGTAGGCAGGTAAGCCTTTGGAATTAAGGTGTAAGCCTTTTATATAAAACCCTTTCCATACGGCCCTACGGCTCGTTCACAGAATCCGTCTCAAGATCCGTATGGATATGGATATCAGATGCTGTGCAACGGGTGAATTCCAAATCCTTTCCATACGGCCCTACGGCTCGTATGAGATGCTGTGCAACGGATTAACTCCAATCTACCTGCCGGTAGGCAGGGTAGACAGGCTTGATACACGGTTGTTTTTACACAACCACTCTTGGTCGCGAGAAGGGGTAATGGATTTCAGATTATAGATCACGCTTTACGCCTTACACCTTACGCTTTACGATAACTGATAACAATACTTTGTGACTTTACCTTTTCATTTATTATCCGGGGGGTTTATGGAAAAGAAAAAGACAAAAAAAGAACTGGAAGAAGAGATAAAAACCAAAAATAAAGAGATCAAGGAACTAAGGAATAAATATCTTATGGCACTTGCAGACCTTGAAAACTATAAGAAGCGCGCGGAAAAGGAATCTGAGGAATTTATGAAGTATGCAAACGAAAGACTCCTCAAAGAACTCATCCCTGTCGTTGATAATTTTGAAAGGGCACTTATGGTGAAACATAGCAACGATGACTTCTCTAAGGGTATCGAACTGATATACAAGCACCTTTTAAGCGTATTAAAAAAAGAAGGAGTTGAGGCTTTTGAATCAGTGGGTAAGGAATTTAATCCCAGGTACCACGAGGCGGTATCTGTGGTTGCATCCAAGCACAAGGATGGGATTGTCATAGAGGAACTTGAAAAGGGATATAACTTAAAGGGAAAACTTGCCCGACCCGCAAGGGTTGTGGTAGCACAGAAAAGGAGGTAATATTATGGCAAAAAAAGAAAGAATAATAGGAATAGACCTTGGAACAACAAACTCCTGTGTTGCAGTCGTGGATGGTAATGAGAGAATCGTGATACCAAATCCAGAGGGTGGAAGAACCACACCTTCCGTGGTTGCATTTAATCCAAAGACAAAGGAATGGGTTATTGGTCCTGCAGCAAAGAGACAGATGATAACAAATCCTGACAACACGATCTATTCAATAAAAAGGTTTATGGGTAGAAGATACAGTGAGGTTACAGAAGAGATGAAGATCGTTCCTTATAAGGTTGTGGAGGGTCCGCATCAGGATGCGAGGGTGATCGTTACGGGCAAACAGTTTTCACCACCCGAGATATCCGCGATGATACTTAAATACCTAAAGGAAGCAGCAGAGGCTTATCTTGGAGAAAAGGTTAAAAAGGCGGTGATAACCATTCCTGCATATTTCGGTGATGCACAGAGACAGGCAACTAAAGATGCTGGAAAGATAGCCGGGCTTGAGGTTGTAAGAATCGTAAACGAACCAACTGCTGCATCACTTGCGTACGGTCTTGGTTCAAAAAAGAAGCAGAGGGTTGCTGTCTTTGATTTGGGAGGTGGAACATTTGATATATCTTTACTGGAGCTGGATATGAGTGGAACCCCTCCTATGATTGAGGTTATTGCAGTTAATGGTGATACACACCTTGGTGGAGACAACTTTGACCAGCGTTTAGTAGATTGGCTTGCGGATGAGTTTCGAAAAGAGTATGGAATTGATTTAAGGAAGGATAGATCCGCACTTCAACGTATAAGAGACGCGGCAGAGAAGGCAAAGTGTGAATTATCAACGGTTCTCGAGACTGATATCAATCTGCCGTTCATTACAGCAGACGCATCTGGTCCAAAGCACCTTGAGATGAAACTGACAAGGGCGAAACTTGAATCACTAGTATCGGATCTACTGGAAGGCATGAAGCCACCGACCGAAAAGGCGCTTGAAGATGCTTTAAAGAAAGCTGGTTCCAGTATAAAAGGCGTGGAGGATATAGATGAGATAGTACTTGTGGGTGGTATGACGAGGATGCCAAAGGTGCAGAAATTTGTCAGGAATTTCTTTGGCAAAGAGCCACACAAGGGTGTAAATCCTGACGAGGTTGTTGCGATTGGTGCAAGCATTCAAGGGGATATGC
Organism: Caldifarciminota bacterium; assembly: GCA_034722095.1. Classification (GTDB taxonomy): domain Bacteria; phylum Hydrothermota; class UBA3073; order UBA3073; family UBA3073; genus UBA3073. The sequence goes on from JAYENM010000197.1 coordinate 6,544, forward strand.
TTTCAGCAGGGGGAGAAGGAAAAAAGGAGGTTCTGCTTCTGGATGTGACTCCCCTCACGCTTGGTATTGAGACACTTGGCGGGGTTATGACACCGATAATACCAAGGAATACCACAATTCCAACTCGTAAGAGTCAGGTGTTTACAACTGCGGAGGATGGACAGACAGCCGTTACCATACATGTACTTCAGGGTGAGCGCCCTATGGCAACAGACAATCGCACACTTGGAAGATTTGATCTTATGGGCATCCCGCCTGCGCCAAGGGGAATTCCACAGATCGATGTTACGTTTAATATAGATGCTGACGGGATACTGCATGTCTCTGCGAAGGACAAGGCAACCAGCAAGGAACAGTCTATCCGTATAACATCCTCCTCGGGGTTGTCCAAGGAGGAGATTGAAAAGATGGAGAAGGAAGCAAAAGAACATGAGGCAGAAGATAGGAAGAAGAAGGAGCTGATAGAGGTAAGAAACCAGGCAGATGCAGTTATATATTCAGTAGAAAAATCATTGAGGGAATTTGGTGATAAAGTGACACAAGAGGAGAGGGGTGCTATAGAGAACGCCCTCACCTCTTTGAAGAAGGTGAAAGATGGTAATGATACAGAGGCAATAAAAAAAGCTATAGATGAAGTTCAAAAGGCATCTTATAAACTAGCAGAAGAGATGTATAAAAAGACAGAAGAAGCGGGAAAAGAGGAGAAGAAAGAAGAGCCTAAAAAGGAAGAGGGTCCTCAGGAAGCAGAGTATGAAGTGATAGACGAAGAGGAGAAGAAGGGTGAGGAGTGAAGAGTGAAGAGTGAATAGTGAATGGTGAATAGTGAATAAGGAGATAGGTAGGAGCAACCTTCACAGGCTGTGCAAAAGTGTGATTTTCCCATGTTGCGGACAGGAATAAACCTTGTCCCTACAGTGTAGGGACAACCCTTGCCATACGGCTCTGTGAGTGGTTGTCCGCAGGAGAGCTTTTAATGTCGATTGTGAAGGAGTTAAGGCGTCAGCCTGTCATACGACCTGTATAGGCGGTAGGCAGGTAAGCCTTTGGAATTAAGGCGTTAGCCTTTTATATAAAACCCTTTCCATACGGCCCTACGGCTCGTTCACAGAATCCGTCTCAAGATCCGTATGGATATGAGATGCTGTGCAACGGTTGTTTTTGCACAACCACTCCTGGTTGCGACACAGTGTAGTAGCGGAAGAAAAAAGTTAGACGCTTAATGACCTAATAACTCAGTGGCTTTTAATATATCAGTATTTTTCAGCGTAAATCAGCGTCAAAAAAGGACTAAATCAACCACAGATTCACCCTGTGAAATATCTATTTCACGGGGTAAACGTAGATGCGCTCAGATAAACAAAGAAAATGATTCTTTAAAATAAAAAAACAGTGTTAATCAGCGTTAATCTGCGTCAGAAAAAAACAGATGGCAAAAGATTACTATAAAATACTCGGAGTCTCAAAGGATGCATCGCCGGATGAGATAAAGGCAGCTTACAGAAAACTCGCAAGGAAACACCATCCGGACATGAATCCTGATAATAAGAGTGAGGCTGAAGAGAAGTTCAAAGAAATTTCGGAAGCCTATGATGTGCTTATAGATCCTCAGAAGAAGGCTACCTATGATAGATTTGGACCCGAGGGAGTTTCTCAGAGGTACGGACCGGGTGGTTTTGATATGGGAGACTTTGTAAGAATGCATCAGACAGACTTGGGAGATCTATTTAACGAAATATTCAGCGGCGGATTTGGTGATCTGTTTGGAGGGGGATCTATATTTGATGAGTTTTTTGGTGGTGGGACTACCCGAACGAGGGGAAGATATATAATACGTGGAAAGGATATAAAGGTAAGAATTTCTCTCACTTTGAAGGAGATCTATGACGGAGTAGAGAAAACAATCCGTGTCAGGCGGAATGAGAAATGTGAAGTCTGTGATGGAAAGGGTGGAAAGGGCTTAAAATCTTGTCCTGTATGTAGTGGACAAGGAAGGATAAGACAGACCCAGCGCACAGTATTTGGACAGTTCTCAAACATATCAACCTGCCCCAATTGTGGTGGCACAGGTAGGGTTATAGAAGAGCCTTGTTTTTCCTGTAACGGTACAGGAGTGATAAAAAAGACAGCGACGATAAAGGTAAAGATACCGCCGGGAGTGCAAAACGGGAACTATCTCTCATTGAGAAATCAAGGGAATGCCGGAGAACATGGAGGACCAGCTGGAGACCTTATAGTGGTTATTGAGGAGAAACCTGACCCTGTGTTTACTCGCAGAGGAGACAACATCTATGTCAGGGTTCCTATTCAATACCCGGTAGCTGTTTTAGGAGGCAAGATTAAAGTTAAAACGCTCTCCGGAGATGTAATTTTGAAGATTCCCCCCGGAACACAGTCGACTCAGATGTTTAAATTACGGGGCAGGGGTATGCCAAGTTTAGGTGGATATGGCAAAGGAGACCAATTGGTGGAGGTATACATAGATGTTCCGAGGCACCCATCAAAGGAAACAAAGGAAGTCATAGAAAAATTATCAAAGGTATTGTAGCCCAATCTGACCCTTTGACCTAAGATTTTCAATTCTATTTTGGTAGAAGGCAAATAAATTTCGGATTTGAGATTTGTTTGTGATTTGTAATTTGACATTTGGAGTTTAATAGGGCTTCACAGAACCAAGGGTTTCGAAACTGGGTTTACCCCGTTAAATAGAAGCGTTTACCGTAGCGGTTTGGCATTTATTGTTAAGTTATTTAACGGGGTTATCGGTGAGGAAACTCGTAACGAAACTCGAAGCTGGAATCTTGAGACTTGAAAAATACAGTTCGTAGGTCACAGACTCGTATGAGATCCCTATGGAGACAAGCATCGAGCATCAAAAAATCGAGCCTCGTTACGAGCCTCGCTACCGATAAACAAGGAATTTAAGGGATTACGAATTTTGTGAAAGGCACTTGGAGTTTAATGAAGGGGGGTGAAATGGATGTTGTCAGTGAAGGTGAGGGATGGAGAGTCGTTTGAATCCGCATTTCGTAGATTTAAGAGAGAGTGCGAAAAAAATCGTGTCCTCTCATTGCTAAAAGAACGCGAATACTACGAGAAGCCATCCGAACGGCGTAAGCAGAAGAATGCCAGAAGATTATGGGCATCAAGAAAAGGAAGAAGTAAGAGATAAAAAATAGTTGGATTATGACCTATAAAGAAAGACTTGAATTTGATAAGGTCATCTCCCTGATTGCACAGAGGGCAGGTACAAAAAAGGGTAAGGATGAGGTAGGCATACTCTCCCCACTCTATGATATAGACGCTATCAAAAGAAGATTCGCATTCATAAGGGAGGGTATGGAAATACGGGACCCTCTCTTATACAACGAGAAGAATCTGTCCTATATCCTTGTATCTCTTGAAGGCGGCAGTATACTTTCACCACAGGAATTCCTTGAGATCGCAGATTTTCTTGACTTTGCAAGGCAACTTAAAGGTTACTTTACAGAGAATAATAAATGGCAGTATCTTCTGTCTCTTATCTCTTCGATCTCTATCCTTGCTGAGGGAAGACAAAAGATAATAGCTGTAATCAAAAGGAATGGAGAAATTGTTACCAAAAGGATATTGGAACTGGAAGAGCAACTAAAGAATTCCAGACAGAGGTTAAGAAGCAGGCTTGGAGATGGAGTTACTCTCAGAGGTGGAAGATATGTAATACCCGTGATGGCGGGGCAGAAAGTAGATGGAATAGTTCATGATATATCAAGGGGTGGGAGAACCCTGTTTATTGAGCCAGCAGACTGCGTTCCTCTCAATAATGAGATTGAGATTACAACAAAGGGGATTGAGGTAGAGAAAAAGAGGGTTTTAAGACAGTTGGCTGCATTTTTCAGGGAGAAACTACCGGAGATGAGGAACAACCTTGATGTGATTGGTAGATATGATGCCATTGTTGCAGTATCCAGCATATCAAGAGAAAAGGGATGGCAGATACCCGATATAGGTGGAAGATTTTTAAGAATAATTGGGGGAAGACATCCACTTCTTCAATTGAAGAGAGACGTTGTCCCACTTGACATGGAGATTGGTAAAAAATTTACAACCCTTCTTGTAACAGGTCCTAATATGGGAGGCAAGACCGTAGCGTTGCAAACAATCGGGATTCTCTCGATTATGGCACAGTCGGGCATCCCTGTTCCTACCTCACCTGATTCTGTCTTTCCTGTCTTTGACAGAATATTTGCCGACATAGGCGATGAGTCATCCATAGAAACAGGTGAATCGTCATTCTCATTCCATTTAAAAGAACTGAAGTGTATGCAGGACCACGCCACAGAGGAGAGTCTCCTTCTCATCGATGAGATTGATAGGGGAACAGAACCCGATGGCGGCAGAGCAATTGCCTCGGCATTTGTTGAAGAGTTTACAAGGAAAAAAGCTATTACCATAGCCACATCCCATTCTACTGCCCTCAAGTTTTTTGTCGCAGAAGAGAATGGCATGCAGAATGCAAGAATGGAAACCGAAAACGGGATGCCAACATACAAACTTAAGATTGGGTTTCCCGGCGAGTCGCTATGGCTTGAGACTGCAAGGTCTGTCGGGGTAGATAATATACTTCTGAAAAGGGCAGAAGAACTTGCTGATAAGAATATACTGAAGACTGACCGCCTTTTGAAAGAACTGGAGGAGGAAAAGGGAAGGGTATCTAATTTAAAGAGAGAGTTAGAAGGAAGAGAAAAAATGCTTGAGGGTCAGCTTGAAAGAGCGCAATCACTAAAGGGAAGATGGGAAGATGAGATAGAGAAGCTCAGAAAAGAAAAGAAAAAGATACTTCTTGATGCAAGAAGAAGAGTAGAAAATCTCGTGAGAGAGATAAGGGAGAGTAATGCAAAAAGAGAGAGTATAGTGAGGGTAAAGCAGACGATAGAGCAGGAGATTAAACAAGAGCGGAAAGAGATAGAAAGGGTCAGTAGTGGGAAGAGAAAAGAAGTTTACAATTTCAAGGTTGGTGATGTGGCGAGAATTCACTCACTGGGCATTGAGGGAAAGATAATAGATGCTACCGAAAAAAAGGTGACTCTATTGATAGATAATGTGCGGTTTGAAATACCCGCCAAATCCATTGAACCCGTAAATAAAACCCGTGAAGCGAAGGCTGAACCGCAGCACCACATAAGATTTACAAGAAGTAGAGAACTGAAAAATGAGATAAATATTCGCAATCTCAGGGTTGATGAGGCAATTTCGCAACTCGAGAGATACATTGATGATGTATGGTTATTAGGAGAGAGGAATTTCAGGATAGTACACGGCGTAGGAGAGGGCATTTTAAAAAACGCAGTGTGGAAATTTCTCTCGAATGATGATAGGATAGAATCCTTCGAGCTTGCTCCCTTCAAGGAAGGAGGAGATGGAGTTACAGTGGGGAAGGTCAGATTTTAGATTTCAGATTACAGATTGTGGTTTTCCTGTTTAAAAGGAGAGTAGATGGAAAAAGGATATAAGACTCTGAAAATATATGAGTTGTTGCACAAATTGGCAATAATGGTCCATAAGATGACACTCTCGTTGCCAAAACTTGAGTTGTTTAAAGAAGGTAGCCAATGTAGAAGATCTTCAAAGTCTGTATCAAG
>JAYENM010000198.1:0-12155 GCA_034722095.1 Caldifarciminota bacterium
CAGATCCCTACTTTTTGCGCAGCTTGAGGTGGTTGCTCCTACCACTTTGCCTAAAGTCTTAAGGGATTTCATATTTTCTACCTTTTATGTAAATTATACAGTATCACATCCTGTATAATATACATTTTTGGTGGATTTATGGGTAATCCTGTCTCTAACATATTATATCACCAAAGGGAGGAAAACTCAAGAAAAAAAGGTGCAAGATGAAATGGGGAGCGACCCACTTCGTGAACTTCGGGACTTTGTGGTTAATTTTTTCTTGACAGGGATATGAAATTGTGGTATAATATAATTCAATACTATGGGAGGAAAGATTATATACTTAATGCTTGTCGTCCTTCTTGTCAGTTGCAGTCAGAGAGACAGTGGGGTTGTAGAGGTGAAATTCTGGCATGCTATGGGAGGACCTCTCGGTAAGGCACTTAACGAACTCATAGACGAATTTAATGAGGAGAATCCTAATATACATATTACATCTGTGAGCATGGGGAATTATCAGGCACTTACACAGAAGATTATGGCATCTATACTTGCCAGGAATCCGCCGGCCATTGCCCAGGTGTATGAGTCCTGGACAACAAGTCTCATGCGGACAGATGCAATACAACCGATAGAGGATTTTATACGAGGTAAGGATGGGTTGAACGACGAGGAGATTTCCGATATATTTCCTGTGTTTATAAAGAACAACACCTGGAATGGAAGATTCATAACAGCTCCCTTCAACAAGAGCGTGGTAACATACTTCTACAATATGGATATATTTGAGAAAGAAGGGATAGAGAAATTTCCTGATACATGGAACGAATTTCTTATGGTTGCGAAGAGACTAACAAAGGATATAAATGGTGATGGCGAACCCGATATATGGGGCACTGCATTTCCTGTAAATGCTGGAATGTTTGCACAGATACTACATGCAAAAGGGGGAAAAATTCTCTCTCCTGATGAGAAACAGCCCGAGTTTCAAAACAAAGAAGGTATTGATGCACTCAGATTTATATATGACCTCATATACACCCACAAGGTTGCGTATCTCACTACAGGCTATGAGCATCAGGATGACTTTATTGCAGGAAATGTTGCTATGATATCAGGCACATCTGTTTCTTATTCCTTCATAAAGGAGGCTAAGCCCAGTTTTAGAATAGGGGTTGCACCGCCTCCGGGCGATAAAGAAAAGGTGGTATTCATAATGGGTACGAATGTTGCAATATTCAGAAATTCTGGGGAGAAGGAAAAGGAGGCTGCCTGGAAATTCGTAAAATGGTTCATATCAAAGGAGATTCAGGCAAGGTGGGTGATTAAAACAGGTTATGTTCCCGTAAGAAAATCCACACTTGAACTCCCGGAGATAAAACAGCATCTGCAGAATGTACCCGGACTTAAAGATGTATGGGCATCGCTTAACTATGCATTGATAGAACCAAGAATACCTGGTTGGCTTGTGGGGAGGAGACTCCTCTCTGATGTCGGGATAGAACCCGTGCTACGGGGAGGAATGGCGGTAGAAGAATCTCTCGCAAGATGCGCGAAAGAGGTAGAAAGGGCACTTGCCTTACAATATTGAACAGATAGTAGAGTATCAGAAGATCAGGTAATCATTAATCGGTCATCAGTGATCAGGAAAAACAAGTGTATCAGCCAATCAGGAAATCAGTGGGAAGCATACCAAGATAAGTATACCAGAAGAGCAGAATATCAGTAGGAAGAATATCAGCCAATCAGAGTATCAGATTAAAAGGAATTCACACCTGTTATGCTAATAATCTGATATCCTACTTACTGATTTGCTGATGTCCTGATATACTTTTACTTGATACACTGATAATCTGATATTCTGCTTATCCCTACGGATCCGTATGGACTGATCTACTGGTATCCTGATAAGCTCTGGAATTTACCGATTACTGACTACCGATTACCGATAACTATTATATGATTTCGGTATTATTGACGCATATTTTAGAGTAAACAATTATGCTACACGCAAATTTTGTTCACCTTCATCTTCACACAGAGTATAGCTTCCTTGATGGAGCTTGCAGGATTGATGATTTAGTGGAGGCTGCCTCAAGGTATAAACTTCCTGCACTCGCTATTACGGATCACGGTAACATGTGCGGGTGTATAGAGTTCTATAAGAAGCTTATGCACGCAGCTATCAAGCCCATTATAGGACAGGAAGTGTATCTTGCACCCCAATCAAGATTTGACAGGAAAGGAAAAGAGGCATATTATCACCTTGTTCTTCTCGTGAGAAATGAGAAAGGATATAAGAACCTTGTAAAACTTTCTACAATAGCGTATAAAGAGGGTTTCTACTATAAGCCGAGGATAGATAAGGAAGTATTGAAGGAATACAGTGATGGACTTATAGGCATGTCTGCCTGTATCAGAGGCGAGATCTCATATCATTTACTCAGAGGTGACTATAATAAAGCCAAGAAGGCATTACTGGAATATCTTGCTATATTTGGGAAAGAAAATTTTTATCTGGAACTTATGAGATTGGGTCTAAAAGAAAATGAGATTGTAAACGGTGGACTCCTCACCCTGTCAGAGGAACTTGGTGTTCCCTGTGTGGCGACCAACGATTGTCATTATATAAATAAAGATGATAGTGAGCCACATGATATTCTACTCTGCCTCCAGACAGGAAAGGATATTGATGATGAAAGTAGGATGCGATTTGAATCGAATGAGTTGTATTTACGCTCACCTGAGGAGATGAAACAACTTTTCTCAGACCATCCAGAGGCGATTAAGAATACACTTGAAGTTGCAGACAGATGTAATCTTGACTTTCACCTCGATGAAGTGAAAGTGCAGCTTCCTCATTATAATGTACCTGAGGGATTTTCATCCAGTGACGAGTATCTTGAGAAACTTGCAAAGGAAGGATTAAAGGCAAAATATACTCACATCGACGAGAAGATTGAGGAGAGATTTAATCACGAGCTCGATGTGATCAAAAAACGGGGACTTTCAGGTTACTTCCTTATAATTACGGATCTTGTTAATTTTGCAAGAGAGAGTGGTATTCCCGTTGGTCCTGGTCGTGGGTCTGCAGTGGGAAGTCTCGTATTATATTCACTTGGCGTTACCGAGATAGACCCTCTCAAATACGGGCTTGTATTCGAGAGGTTTCTAAATCCTGAGAGGGCAGCAATGCCCGATGTAGATATAGATTTCTCTGATACGAGGAGAGACGAGGTTATATCCTATATAAAAAGAAAATATGGAGAAGAGAATGTCTCCCAGATCATCACATTCGGGACGATGGCAGCAAGGGCAGTTGTTAGAGATGTCGGTAGAGTGCTCAAAATTGCGCTTCCCGAGATAGACAGAATAGCAAAGGCAATACCATTTGGGATAAGTCTTAAAGAAGCGCAAGAGATACCAGAGTTCAGGAATATAATAAATGAGAAGGAAGAGTATAAGAAACTTATCTCTCTGGCAATGAGGCTCGAAGGTATTACAAGGCACGCCTCAGTGCATGCTGCAGGTATGGTGGTTGCTCCGCATGAGATTACTGAATTTGTTCCACTTTATCGTATGCCGGATGGTTCTTTTGTGACTCAGTATCCTATGGAGGCTATTGATGCGCTTGGACTTTTGAAGATAGATATACTCGGACTCCGCACACTCACGATTATAAAGAATACGATAGAACTCTTGAAGAGAGAAAATAAGAAGATAGATATAGAAAACATCCGCCTTGATGATAAGAAGGCATTTAATCTCCTTTCAAAAGGTATGACGAATGGTGTATTTCAGCTTGAGTCAGAGGGAATGAAAGATATCTTAAGAAAGATAAAACCCGATTCATTCACTGATATAATGGCAGTTCTTGCGCTCTACAGACCCGGTCCTCTTGGTGGACTTACAAAAGATAGCTTTATAAAGAGGAAGCATGGGAAAGAAGCAATTAATTATATCCATAAGAATCTTGAACCAATTCTAAAAGAGACATACGGGATCATACTGTATCAGGAACAGGTGATGCAAATAGCATCAGTAATTGCAGGATTTTCACTTGGAGAGGCAGATATTTTAAGAAGGGCTATGGGCAAGAAATTACCGGAGGTTATGGATGAGAAGAGAAAGGCATTTGTAGAGGGAGCATTGAGAAGAAACTATTCTGAGGAGGTCGCGAACAGGCTCTTTGATCTCATCATCCCCTTTGCTGGTTACGGATTCAACAAGTCGCATTCAGCAGGTTATGCGCTTATATCATATAGAACCGCCTTTCTGAAGGCACACTATCCGCAGGAATTTCTATCAGCAACACTCACAAATGAATCTTCATCCTCGGATAAGATTGCTGAATTTGTAAAGGAGGCGAATGTCTTGAAGATTGATATATATCCTCCCAGTATAAATAAGAGTTTCTATGAGTTTTTACCTGAAGGAGATGGTATAAGGTTTGGATTGTGTGCAGTAAAGAATGTGGGAGAGAATGCCTGTATGTCGATTATCTCTACACGTAAAAGGGGCAAATTTAGGAGTTTTATGGACTTTTTGAACAGAGTAGATTCGCGGATTGTAAGTAAGCGTGCTGTAGAAAGTCTTATAAAAGCAGGAGTCTTTGACGAGATTAAAAAGAATAGGGCAGAGTTACTCTCGATACTCAGTACCATCCAGAGAAGACAGGGCAGTGTTGGTCAGGCATCGCTATTTAGAGGAGATGCCAGCTCTAAGGAGAAGGAAGCATTTTCAGTTACAGAACATCTCTCATTTGAAAAGGATTCGCTTGGATTTTATCTTTCAGGACACCCACTAGATAGATATTCTGACGAACTTACTGCATTTACGACAACAACTTCATCGTCACTTGCCGCATTGCCGGTTGGTAGTAAAGTGATTCTCTCAGGTGTAATTACAAAGAGGAGAAAAAGACAGGTTAAGAATAGCGATCTTCTGGTCATTCTTACATTGGAGGATCTTGAAGGTGTATACGATGCGACACTTTTCGGTGACTCTCTAATTGGTCAGATCCCTGAGAAGGATTCACCTATTCTCGTAAAGGGAAAGGTTGGTTTATTCAGAGAAAACAAGAATGTAAAGGTTGAAAAAATTGTTCCGCTTTCCAAAGTGAGAGATGAGTTCGTAACTGGTGTAGAGATACGACTCAATCTAATCGGACTCACAGAAGAGACATTAAAAAATCTAAAAGCCATCCTGGAGGCCTCACCGGGGAATAAAGAGGTATTTTTGAGGATGGAAGAGAATGGTAAGTACACTATAGCCCGATGCAAAACCCTAAAGGTTTCACCGAACAGGACAACACTGTCAAAAATAAGGAAGCTATTGGGGGAACATGCGATTACTCTGAAGGGAGAAATATGAGCGAATTTAATACAATAAAAGAGGCGATAGAGGAGATAAAGAAGGGAAAGGTCATCATAGTAGTAGATGACGAAGATAGAGAGAACGAAGGAGATTTCATCTGTGCAGCAGAGAAAATTACTCCCCAGACTATCAACTTTATGGCAAAAGAGGGAAGGGGACTTATCTGTGTGGCACTTCCCAGGGAAAGACTCTCCTCTCTTCATATTACAGATATGGTAAGGGATAACACATCGAAGATGGGAACTCCATTTATGGTGTCAGTTGATGCAAGAGATGGTACTACAACAGGTATATCTACATACGATCGAGCACATACAATAAAAACGCTCCTTGATGATACAACAAAACCATCCGATCTCGTGAGACCAGGACATATATTTCCCCTTGCCTACACACAAGGAGGAGTACTCCGCAGAGCAGGACATACGGAGGCATCCTGTGATATTGCAAGGCTTGCCGGGCTCTATCCTGCTGGCGTTCTGTGTGAGATTATGGATGAGGATGGAAGCATGGCAAGATTGCCGAGGCTTATCCAGATGAAGAGACGGTATGGGCTTGTCCTTGTTACTGTAAAGGATCTCATAGAATACAGAATAAGAAAAGAGAAACTGGTCAGGCGTGTAGTTGACACGAAATTGCCAACTAAATATGGGGAATTTAATCTTTATGTATACGAGTCTATAATAGAGAAAGATCATCATCTCGCGCTTGTGAAGGGTAAAGTGAAAGGAAAAAAGAATGTTCTTGTGAGAGTCCATTCACAGTGTCTTACTGGTGATGTCTTTGGTTCGTTGCGGTGTGACTGTGGCGAACAGCTTGCAATGGCGCTGGAGATGATAAGTAAAGAAGAAAGGGGTGTATTTCTTTATATGAGACAGGAGGGAAGAGGAATAGGACTTTTTAATAAACTGAGAGCCTATGCACTTCAGGATAGCGGACTTGACACAGTTGAAGCAAACGAGGCACTCGGATTGCCTGCTGATTTAAGGGACTATGGTATAGGTGCACAGATTCTCGTTGATCTTGGACTTTCCACTATAAGACTCTTAACCAACAATCCCAAAAAGATTATAGGACTTGAAGGATATGGTCTAAAGATAGTCAAAAGGGTTGCAATTGAGGTCTCCCCGAATATTTTAAACCGCAGATACCTCTGTACCAAGAAGAGCAAATTGGGACATATACTTGATAATGTATAGTAGGGACAGACCTTCAGGTCTGTCCATAAGAGTCAATTGGCACAAACTGAATTTGTGCCTACATGGGTTCTTCTTCCTCATGCTTCTCGTTCGCTACATATTGAGAGAACATATTGCTCCTTTTTTCACCGGTCTTATCTTCCTCACATTTATCCTCATTATGAACAAGTTCTTCATAGTGATATGGGATATTGTGGGAAAAGGAATTCCAAGTGATATGGTTCTGTCTATGTTGTGGCTGTCACTTCCGTCTATATTTGCCCTTACAGTTCCTATGGCAGTTCTCGTGGCGGTATTGATGGCGTTTGGAAGACTGTCAGCAGATTTCGAAACCGTTGCGATAGAGGCAGCAGGAAAAAATCCACTCACACTTATAATACCACCGCTTGTTATTTCTCTTTTTATAACAGTGGGAATGGTATGGTTTAATAATCATATCCTGCCTGATGCAAATCACAGACTTAAAAATCTCACTATAGATATATCCCGGAAAAAACCGGGATTTAGGTTGCAGGCAATGGTTTTGGTTCGTGATTTTGAAGACTATGATATACTTGTAAGGGATATTGACCACAAAACCTCCAGGATTTATGATATTACAATAAATGAAAAATCTACCGGAAGGACGATACTATCAAAGGAGGGGGTTGTGAAAAGCGAAGGTGACATTGTATATATCAATCTTTTTCAGGGTGAGATACACGAAATAGACCCTCGTAATGTGAGTAAATACAGGAGAATAGAATTTGCCCAGCATACGATAGCGCTTCCCTTAGATACTGCATTTATAAGGAAGGAGAGAACATACAGAGGAGATAGGGAACTTTCTGCATGGGCATTGAGAAAACGTATTAAGGATGTATTGGTAAAGAATCCAGTAAATCCTTCGCAGAACAGGGAGATTGCAAGACTTTTGGTCGAATACCACAAAAAATTTTCAATCCCTGTTTCCTGTATTGTTTTTATCCTGATGGGTGTACCGCTTGCAATCAAGGTGAGAAAAGGAGGGGCAACAGGAGGATTTGGTCTATCACTTATCTTCTTTATCTTTTATTATATATGTCTCATAGGTGGTGAGGAACTTGGCGATAGATGTATTATTCCTGCCTGGTTATCTATGTGGTTTCCAAATATTGTACTGGGGATTTTTGGAATAATTCTCTGTATGAGGAGTAGATGAGGAGGAACTTACCTCTGGATAATCACTGAATCACCCACAGTCACATCATTTTTTTCAAACCAGCCCATTTCTACCTCAAGTGCATAAAGAATTGGTTCTGGAGGAATATATAACCTGTTTTTATACAGAGGCGCCATGTCCTGAATAGAAATTATTACCCCGTCTCTGTCTATAAAGGCAATAGAAAGTGGAATATGTGTGTCTTTCATCCAGAAGGGATATATATCCTGCTTTTCAAAGATAAATAGCATACCGCTATCTATCTTTCTCCTACCTGACAATCCCCTTTCTCGTTTCTCATGCGAATCCGCTATCTCGACTTGCAAAGGTATCCCGCCAACATATATTAGAGTTCTCTTTCTGCAAGAAGTGATAAGGCAGAGGATAATGATACATAGCAGAAACTTACGCATATTTAGATATGTCCTAAAGTGTTGGGATGGCATTATTGTAAGGACAGACCTTCAGGTCTGTCCGGTTTCCCTCGGACAGGGATAAACCCTGTCCCTACAGGGTCAATTATTTTGGCTGATTTGAATAATTAAAGGGCTGGAGTAAAGGAGTTATACTCGTCTGTACATTCCTTACAGTCTTCTCTCTACGAATATCTCCTCCTCAAGTTTTGAAAGGAAAGAGTTAAGTTTTTCCTCCGTTTTTTTCTGAGATAGATGTGCCTTCAGATTTTCTTTCACATCCTCAAAAGTTGGACGCCTGGATTCCTTTTTATCAAGGATTTTCATTACATAGACACCGTCTTCACTCCCTATTATCCGGGTCTCGCCTATAGGGAGTTCCTCGAAGATAGGAGGTAGGGGTAGATAATTATTGCCATTGGATATAATCGCAGTCCTATCACTTTCCTGTAAGATCTCTCCTCTTTCAATAGAGTTTTTTATAACCGACGCAAGAGAGAAGGCATTTGAAGTATCCTCTTTTGTGGGTGTAAGCTTAAACACTATGTCTCTCAGGGATATAGTATTGCTCATTCTCATATCGCACTGGAGAAGATGGATCGCTTCTCTCGTTTGCACCACCTTGATATCCCCGACATCTATATCCTCAATCTGTTGTCTAAATCCAGGATCGAGGTCATTTATATTCATAATACCAAGTTTTCCTCCTTTTCCCTTTGTGAGAGGGTCTTCTGAATACATACTCGCAAGTTTGCCAAATTCTTCTCCACCGAGGAGTTTCTTTTTAATCTTTTCTATAAGTTTTTCCTTTTCTTTTAATGTCTCCTCGGGTATTATTGGTATGAATACGCCGACATAGCGTGCGGTTGTAGGAATGTCAGGTATTGAATCGGGGTAGGTGGTGAAAAAGTGAAGTGCCTCTATATCAGACACAGATAAATTTCCAAATTTTTTCTGTATAAGTGCCCTTACAAGCAGATTACCTTTTACCTCATTCCTGTAATACTCTTTAAGATTTTCCTCTGTTATACCAAGTCTTTCAAGTTCAGAATAGAATGATTCTAAGGAGGGGAAATTCTCCTTCATAGAGGTTATCGTATTTTCCAATGCATCTTCAATATTTTCTTCACTCACAGAGAGTGTCTCCTTCTCTGCTGCAACAATAAGAAGTTTTGTCTGGATAATGCTTTCCAGCATTTGTCTTCTTGCATCCTGTGTAATGGGAAATCCGGACAACATCAGCTTTTCATCTACCTCGCTGAGTGTAATTGCTTCTTTATCTACTACCCCTACGATTCTGTCAAGTTGAGCAAATAGAAGACTCGGAATAAAGAATACTAATAGACATCTGTTCATAATTTTAGATGTATTACTTGCTTGACGGTAGTCAAAAAAACAGGTGTATCAGCCAATCAGAATATCACCAGGAAGCATACCAAGATAAGTATACCAGAAGAGCAGAATATCAGTAGGAAGAATATCAGCCAATCAGAGTATCAGATTAAAAGGAATTCACACCTGGTATGCTAATAATCTGATATCCTACTTACTGATTTGCTGATGTCCTGATATACTTTTACTTGATACGCTGATAACCTGATACTCTGCCCATCCCTACGGATCCGTATGGACTGATCCACTGATATCCTGATATGCCTGGAATCTACCGATTACCAACTACCTGTCTGTTCCTGATATTCTACCTGCTGATCCACTGGTATACTGATATGCTCTGGCAGAATTGGATAACCACACGGTATTATTTTATGAGTTCGTAGTGGGTCTCTACAGGAATCTCCTCTCTCAGTTGCTGGAGGAGGCTGTCAAGTAGAGCTATCCGTTTTTGCTTGAGCAGTTTGTTTCTTATACTTTCTTTTACATCTTCATATGTTGGTGGGTTTTTTATCTTTCTTCTGCCAAGAAGTTTTATGATATGAAATCCCTGAGCAGTCTGTACGATGTCTGATACATTACCTATCTTTTTGAGTGAGAATGCTTCTGCCTCAAATGTGGGTAATGCAGTATCGCCCAGCTTTATATAACCAAGAACGCCTCCCTTTTTGCCAGAGGGATCTATTGAGTATTTCATCGCAAGTTTCCCAAAATCCTCACCGTTATTTAGCCTCTTTTTTACTTCTGCTGCATCCGTTTCTGTTGCAGTGACTATGTGTGCCACCTTAATTTCATTATTGTATTTTCCCCTGTTCACCTCATAGTCATTTCTTATGTCTTCCTCGCTCACGAATAGTCTATCATAAGTATATTTTGACAGCCAGTGGTTTATAACAACCTGTTTTTTTAATTGTTCAATTTGTTCTGCTACTTCGAGTTGCTTCAATGTGCCTTCTTTTACTGCCTTTTTATATATAAGTTCTGTACCTATCCAATTCTCCGCAAATTGTTTCTTATCCTCAGGCGAAACCCGCATTCGATATTCCAGTGGTATCGCTGAGTTCAGTTCTTCAAGGGTAAGTGTAGACTTACCAACTTTTGCTATAACAGTTCCTTTTTCCTTCTTACAACCAATAATGAGTAGGAGAAAAAGAGGAATCAATAGTGGTAGTATTTTTTTCATGTGACCCCCAGCTTAATTATATAGCGGTTATATGTTAGAGATTTACGAGGCTTATTATTTTACCTCTACAGGGATTTTTGCCCTTAACTCCTCTATTAAATTTCTGGTTATTTCCTTTTTCTGTCTCTCCTGTATTTCTTTTATTATCCACCCTTTTACCTCATCCAGTGGTTTTGTCCGCGCCTCTTTTCGGTCTTCAACCTGTATTATGCACCACCCAGATGATACATGGAATGGAGAAGTAATTTTATTTAGATGGACAGAGAATACCTTTTGGTCAAGTTCTTTATGCTGTCCTTTGGTTATCCACCCCAGATTGCCGCCTCTTGCCTTTGATGAATGGGTGGATACCTCCTTCGCTACCTTTGCAAAATCTTCTCCTTTCTTTATTCTTTCACTTGCTATTTTTGCCTCTTTTTCCGTTTTGCATTCTATAATTTTTACCCTTGCCCTTGCTTTCTCCTGAAATGTTTTTATATTGTCTTTGTAATAAGACCTTATCTCAGCATCCTCGGGTTCTGTGACTCTTGCGTCTGTTTCATTTTGACGGTACTTTCTGACTATAATACTCATCTTTGTCCGTTCCAGAGTTCTTGCTACATCGGGATTTTTATGTATCTTGTGTCTTTTTGCCTCCATAGAAAGTAATACCTCGTATATAATGTAATTGGTAAGAAAGTTTTTTATATTTTCTGGGTCATTGAAGGGTGGTCTTCTTCTTCTTTGCTCTGCAATCTTTACAAATTCATCTGCCGTGATATTTCCCGCCTTTGACATGAGGACAATACTACCCGGCCCGCAGGATGATATATCCGGTAATCCAGATTTGGCTGTTGATTTTGCAAGAGTATTGACCACATCCTCGTTAAATTTTATATTTGCAAGTTTCCTGAGATGCTCCAGGAATGCTATTGAAAGTTTTCTCTCCTCCATTCTGCTGAGGACACGTTTTATCCTTTCCTGTTCACCCTTATTTAATCTTGCTTCCTCTTTGTATTTTATGTCTTTCACCTTTATAATCACCCAGTTTTCACCGGATTTAAACAGAGACGAGATTTTACCCTTACCGAGTGAGAAGATTACTTCTTTTACATTAGGTTCTATCCTTGCTGTATACGGTACCCAGCCGAGGTCTCCATCCTTTTTTGCGGTTCTCTTATCTTCCGATTCTTTTCGCGCAATCTCTCCAAAGTCCTCTCCCTTAGAGAGTCTTCTGTATATCTGCTTTGCCTTTTCTTTGTCTTTTACAGATATTATTCCTGCATTTACTTCTTTGTTGGATTTATTCCAGTATCTCTTTATCATATATGGATGTATGCGAATTTTGTCTGTCACGACCTTCTTGTACAATTCGCGCACCGTCGTTGCCTTTTCATTTCTTTCTATTTCAGTCTTAACAAGTTCCAGATATCCCTTATCCAGGGCGTCTT
>JAYENM010000199.1:0-12148 GCA_034722095.1 Caldifarciminota bacterium
CTTTAATCTTGGATTTGTATTCTCCAATACTATTATTATAACACGCAGAAGCAAATACTTAAGAATGCCTAAGGGAGAGTTCATTGGTCCCCAAAAGATTTCCAACAAGAAAAGTGGTAATACTATAAGCATCATATACTGGGTGATTTTGAAAAATCCCAATAGAGGACCAGAATACTCAATATAAGCACCCCCTGCTATCTCAGTTTCCGCTTCAGGAATATCAAAGGGCACCTTAGCTAACTTCGCCTGTATGCAGATTATCGCTACTATAAATGCAATAATGCCTGACAGTGAGCCTGCTATTGAACCATTTAATGCTTGAAAACTCATTATATCAGTAAGTCTAATGCTATTTGTCTTTAATACTGGTACCGCTAAAGATGCCCAGAAGGCAAGTTCATAGGAGAGGACAAGTTTCATTTCGCGACTTGCGCCAAGCGAAGCAAGGGGATTTCCCGACGCACTGGCACCTAAAATTACACATAATGATGGTATAAGCAAAAGATAAACACAAACGATGAGATCGCCATTAAATCCACATGCTGGGTTTATCAAATTAAGTCCTACGACCGCTGCCACTACACTTATTGATGCAAGGGCAACTATGGGTGACATCATAAATATAGATCTTGACGAATGCTCCGGAATGGTTATTTCTTTTATAAAAAGTTTTCTTACATCATAGAAAGGCTGCAAGAATGGAGGACCCACTCTTGTCTGTATCCTCGCGGTGAGTTTTCTTTCTATCCACGAGGCAACTCCACCCGCAATGAAAGTAGCCAAAAACCCAGGGAAAATTATATAATAGAATAGAACCATAGTGAAATCAAATATTAAAAATCAAAAATATATATTAAAATGAAAAATTACCTTTTTCAGCTACTGATTGCGCACATTATTATGGAGTGCTTGAGTTTGCTCAAGCTGGATGCAAAAGCAAGCTTTTCAGACTGTGCAAAAAGTAGGGATCTGGTAGCCGCAGACTTCAGTCTGCGAATAGAAGATGCTGTTCTGGATTCAATTTGCGCAACTTATCCTCAGGATCCGCACGGATCCCCAGGATCCGCACGGAAAAGTTGCGACTACCATGTTGAAATTTGACTTTTTGCACAGCCTGTTTTGCACTCCAAATTTCAGCGTAATCTATGGCTCATCTTTGAATTTTGATTTGTATTTTTGATTTTTACATTTTGATATTTGATTTTTCTTTTAGTCCGAGTTGTTTTTTCCAGTTAACTGCCTTTACAAATATATTTTCTTCAATTTTGACTATATCGTCTGATTCCTCAAACTCTCCCTTTTCTATATAAAGACACTCTTTCAAAAAAGAATCCAACTTTGTAAGATCAAAACGTCTGGTTTTATACTCCACGATTTCGTCAATATTGACACCGAACGGACACGCGATAATACAGGTCTTACATCCGGTACAGAGGAAATTTGACCTCTTTAAATCCCCGTCTATCTTTTTAAGCGCATCTTGAGGACAACTACTTACACAACCAGCATCCTCACAATGTCTGCAAATTACCCTCCTTATGGCCTTCTCAATTATATCCTTTAGTTCATCGCCAGGAGAGGATAGTTCTTTTTCTCTGTAAATCTTTTCCAAATCAATTAAATAGTTCATTAGTTGAATAGTTAAGTAGTAGAATAGTTAAATAGCTAATTCTCTCACTAATTAACTAATTAACTCTTTCAACTAGTTCTAATCCCATATATCTTCTATATTTTCTATCTCCGAATACTTAAATACTGGCCCATCTTTACAAACAAAGTATGGACCCAGAGCACAGTGCCCACACTTACCAATGCCGCAGGACATATTCTTTTCCATTGACAGGTAGATATTTTCGGGTTTATATCCAATTTCAAGAAGTTTAAAGGTTCCAAATTTCATCATTATTGGAGGACCACATACAATTGCAATCTCATTATCAAGCTTTACTTCATCAAACAGGACAGTAACAACCCCTACCCTCTCTTTCCAGGTACCGTCTCCCTTATCCACAGAGCGATGAATTTTTACTCCATCCTTCTCCCAGTCGGCAAATTGAGTCTTGTATACAATATCCTCCGGAGTTCTTGCTCCGTATAGTAATACTATTCGTTTGAATTTTGTTTTCTGGGCTATAAGTGTCAGGAGTAAAGATCTCAAAGGTGCCATCCCTACCCCACCACCTAAGATTAAAATTTCCTTTCCGTAAAATTCTTCAAGCGGATAACCTTTGCCAAGAGGTCCCCTTATTCCTACGATATCTCCCTCTTTCAAGCAGTGTATTGCCTCGGTTACCCGTCCTGCCTTCATAATGGTAATGTCCATCTCTTCTTTAACGAAGGGAGAGGATGATGGCGTAAACGGTGCCTCACCAACTTCAGGAACTGTAAATTGGACAAACTGGCCCGTCTTAAATTCAATCTTTTCCTCAGGGACAAGTGTAAATGTCTTTATACTCGGAGTTTCATCCACCACTCTGGTTACTTCTGCAATTATGGGTTTATATGGATTAACTATAGGCATATCAAAAACACAAAAATTCTAAATTCTAATTTCTAAATCCTATTTTCTGAAATCCTAAATTCTAATCTCTAAATCCTAAACAATATCTAAATCCCAATTTCCAAATTCTAAACCAACTGTTTTTGTTTGGAGCATTTGAATTTATAATTTGGAATTTGTTTAGTATTTCGGATTTCGGATTTAGAATTTGTTATCTTAGGATTTTTAATTCTTGGTTTATATTCTTGATATTACTTTTTATCCTTCTCCTAATTTCAACAGGACGTCCTTGAAATTTATTCCGCCAAAACAGGCGGAGATACATCTTCCACAAGCAAAACAGCCTCTCAATCCAAATCTCTCAGGAGAATACTCAAACTTACATTTTATTCTGTGGACAAATCTCTTGTCGAGTTCCTTTCTCGGATTTGCTCCTCCCGCCACGCGCGCATATCCGGGGTACTGGCAGGAATCCCAAAAACGAACTTTCTCAAAGTTGCTCTGTTCATCCAGCAGGAAACAGAAACATGAAGGACATATATTGGTACAGGCTCCACAGGATACACACTTTTTTATCTCGTCAGCAATCTTCTCGGGTTCTATGTTCTTTTCGATCTCAATCTTTTTACCCTTTATTTGATTTTTTACTTCCTCTCTTCTCTTCTTACTTTCCTCAATTTGCTCAGAACTTGCAGGAGAAAAAAGCCCCTGTTTCTTCTCTACCAATATCTTTCCTTTTCTGCTTCCTATTTCAACTAAAAATCCACCCTCTACCTCTGACAGATTCAGGTCAAACCCCTCCTCCGAATAGGGATTATCACCTAAAAGAGTGCAAAAACAATTCTCATGTATGTATGTGCAATCAGAGGAGATTATGAAGACATCGTCTCTGAAGAACGGATCGGTGAAATCTCCCTCTTTGAAAACTTTTCTCAAGAATAAGATACCCCTCAAATCACAGGCCTTTATACCGACCACTGCCCTTTTAATAATATTTTTTTCTATAAGTTTTTCTTGAGGACTGTAGAAGAAGAATTTAGGCGGGAGAGAGGTTCTGAACCCCTCCAGCGAAAAAGCACAAGGATATTTCTGCCAATGGAAGGAATCTTCTCTCTTTTGGGGAACAAATATCTCTCCTTCCAAACTGCTTATCAACCCTGTTATTTTATCTTTAGATATAAATCTTGTCTCCAACCTATCCCCTATTCATATACCAAGCGAATGGTGTTTCTCTTTATAAACACAGATTCGAAAATTTAGTCGTTCATTATATCACATTTTTTAAAAGAAGTCAAGAAAAATTATATAAAATCTTTGGGTATGACCAATGTGGGCAAGCATATTGCCTCCTATTTTAAAAGATATTCCTTCTCCCATATATCCCTTGTGAGTTCTTCTATATGCTCACCGTATCCCACGAGCCCCTTTCTGTACTTTTCGTCTTTCAGTATTTCTTCTCCCGAGGTATCTATCGGCTCTGCATTCGTCTCTTTCAGTATTTTATACATCGTGTCATAGTGGTCTCTTATCGGGCACTGTCGCAGCCAGTTTCCAACCTCGTTTCTCGGTCTCTCATAACCATAATCTGCCTGCCAATGCCTTATTTTTTTAAATAGTTCTGAATTTATGGCATTCTCCAGCGATTTACCCTTTTTATATAACTCAATTATGTTATCCACCGAGTAGGGCACGAATACGCAGGGACATACATTGCCATCCCAGTCTATGTAGAAGTATCCACCTCCTCTTGCCGCAGATATACATCCATCTGATGCCGTCCCGGAATTCCAGAAGTCCACAAGAAAAATATCCTTTTCTCTCACTACTCTCCATTCCCTCCGCAGAAGCTCCACTCTCTCTTCTGGAGTGGGAAGCATGTCCAGTGTATACCCCCTACCTATGGGCATATAGTGGAAATACCATCCATATATCGCATGCTGTTCTTTAAAATAGTATTCGATGAATTCGTCTGATGAGATAAGCCCCACATTATTTTTGGTCACGGTAACCGAGATGCCGAAAGGAACTCCATTATTTCTCAGATTATCCATTGCGGAAAGTATCTTTCTGAAAACGCCTTTTCCCCTTCTATCATCGGTCTCTCTTTCAAATCCCTCAACGGATATGGCGGGCGTTATATTTCCAACCTGCGCGAGTTTTTTTGCCATTGCTCCGTCTATGAGTGTCCCGTTTGTATACGTAAGGAAGAAACAGTCATTATGTGCCCTTGCAATGTTAAGCAAGGTTTTTCCGTCGTCCTCATACATAAGCGGTTCTCCACCCGATATCACAAAGAAGTTTGCTCCCCACGACTCCTTGGCATCCATTAATATTTTATCAAATGTATCGTAACTCAACTTTTTCGGTTCATAAGCGGCATTTGCATAACATCCCTTACATTTCAGATTGCAGACCTTTGTGGGTGCAATGGTGATAAACATCGGTGGCTTAAACCCGTATTTCTCTATGAATTCTCTCCTCTTGTAAAATCCCCCGAAGAAGACATTACCGAGAAATATCTGGATCAGCCCCCTTGCACATCCCTTTGACATATGCCCCCTGTCGAATGCATTGTCTATGGAGTGAAGAAGAGCCTTTGCAAGAACATACTTATCATCCTGTACCTTGATGGGTCTATCATCGGGATTTTTCTCTATCAGATCCCCGTAGATACGCTTCTCTATATTGTTTATGAGAAATTTCCTTATATGTTTGTTTGATATCGCACTTTCCCCGAGTTTAAGAAGGGCAGTTATACCTCTCTTCATAATTCCTCCCGATAAATGTAACATTAACCACCTTGCATATATTTCTCTGCGGCAATCGCTGCGAGTGTTCCCTCTCCCACCGCGGTGGATACCTGACGAACATCCTTGGAACGTATATCACCGGCGGCAAATATGCCCGGTATAGATGTCTCCATTTTTTCATTGGTCACAACGAAACCAGATGTATCAAGTTCCACGACATCCTTTAAAAAGTCTGAGTTCGGCTTGAAACCAACGTAAACAAATACACCCGAGACGGGCAGTTCCTCTTCTTTCCCCTTCTCGCGGTCTCGCACCACTATGGAGCTAACCGTTTCACCTCCATTTATTCTTATCAATTTGTGATTTAAAAGAAACCTGGTATTCTTCCGATTTCGGAATCTCTCTTGAAGTATCTTTTCGGCAGTCATACGGGGTAGAAATTCCACAAATGTCACACTTTTCACAAACTTCAGGAGAAACTCTCCTTCCTGTAATCCGGAGTTCCCACATCCCACTACCGCCACATCCTTCTCTCCAAAGAGCGGTCCATCGCAGGTCGCACAGTAGGAGACACCCCTGCCGCGAAATTTTTCCTCACCGGGCACATTCAGTTTCTTCGGTTCACTTCCAGACGCTATTATCACTGAGAGGGCAGAATATTTCCCCTGCACCGTAGTTATTTTTATCCTCTTATTTAAAGGTTTTACATCCCGAACCTCCTCAAATTCCTTTATTTCAGTTCCAAATCTTTCTGCCTGTTTTCTCATCCTCTCGAGCAGGTCCATTCCACTTATACCGTCTGGAAAACCGGGATAGTTTTCCAGTTTATCGGTAGTTGCAGCAAGACCACCTGTAATATTCTTTTCCAAAAGCAGGGTCTTGAGCCTTGCCCTTGAAGCATAGATACCCGCGGTCAGACCCGCGGGTCCCCCTCCTATGATTATTATATCATAGCCCATAATCAACAAACCAAAAATCAAACATAAAAAATCAAAATTACATATAAAGACACAAAAATTCTAAATTCTAATATCTAAATTCTAAACAAATTCCAAATCCTAAATTCCAATCTTGCCTGTCAGCAGACAGCTGTTCCAAACATGTTTGGGATTTGGAGAATTGAAATTTAGATATTGTTTAGCCCCGCCGTTGGCGGGGTCGGATTTAGGATTTATCATCTTGAGATTTGAGATTTTTGATTTTCTTTTTATCTTAAAAGCTCCTCAATGTCGCTTTTGAATACCTCTTTTTCCCTTGCTCCAATGTATTTCTTGAAAAGATTCCCATCCTTATCAATTATGTATGTGGTTGGTATCGCTGTCACACCAAATCTCCTTGCTACCTCACCATTGTCCATAAGTATCGGGTAATTTACATAATATCTCTCACAGAACTCTATTACACTCTCTTTCCTTCCTCCATCAAGTGAAACTCCGAGTATCTGCAATCCCCTTTCTCCGTACTCTCTTTGTAGTTCTACAAATCCTGGTATTTCTACCCTGCAGGGCGCACACCAGGTTGCCCAAAAGTCCAGAATGACTACCTTTCCCTTGAAATCGCTGAGTGCCATCGTACCACCATCAAGTGTGGAAAGTGTGAAATCTGCGACCTCAATGAAGGTAGATTTCTTCTTTATCTCGCCCTTCTCTTTCGGTTTCTCTTTGCTATTGGAACAGGCAAGGAGAAGAAAAACCGGGATAACCATTCGCCACATGTAGCCCCTAATGGTTTTAAAAAGCATTGCGCATTATATAGAACTCTTGAAATCCGATATACAATAATGCTGTTATTGTTATAACACATTTCTTTCAGAAAGTCAAGAAAAAAATTGGACGCAGATTTACCCCGTTAAATAAAATCGTTTTAGTAATCACTCTAATGTTTATTTCTATTTATTTAACGGGGTAAACGCAGATTACCTATGATCTCTTTATTATTGTGGTTGTCAGGAGTAATGTCATTGCTCGCCCCGTTAGATGCAAAGCTATCTAACAGGGCGAGGCGAAGCCGAAGCAATCTCCACCTGACACATACTCGATACTATGACTTGTTGTATACTTTATTATGCAATCAAGAAAAAAATAACCACAGAGGACGGAAAACATAGAGTGTCTTCAATATAGATAGTTAAGAGAGAATAAAGCCTCTGTGGTTATGATATTGCATTAAAAGGACAGGCTGGTATGCATACTCCACAATTTCTGCAAAGAGCAGGGTCTATTACAGCCTTTTTGTCTACTATGGATATAGCACCAAAACTGCATGCCTCTTCACATTTCCCACATCCGGTGCACTTCTCTTTGTCAATCTTCGGTATAACTGCAGTGGGGGCAGGCTTGAAAGGGGCCCGATAAGGCATATTCATTCCCATACCTCTCCCTATACTTCTTCCCATTCCTCTACCCCTCCCCCTACCCCCTCCTCTTCTATATCCGAACTGCATACTATCTCCTTTAAATGCCTTTTCCACAGAAACCGTCAAGAAAAAAATTTAACCACGAATTGCATTCACGCCGTTAGAAAATTCATTCTAACGGGGCGGGTCATACAAATTTTTATATCGTTCAACCCCAAGCATTCCAAAGAATTAAGTTCAATTCCCTTCTCTCTCCTTTTTAAATTTTAATATATATCCTTTATCGTAATTATCATTATGTATAAGACTTTTGAAGAATTTCCTCTCAAAATAAAAATTTTCGCGTTTTATTTCTTTTATAATGGTTTCTAATTCCATCCTTGAAAAATTCCATAGAGCTCCATTTGATTCAAGATGCTTGGGGTAAACTGAAAAGAATCCATCGGATTTCAAAATCCTATAGACTTCATCATATATTTCCCTTCTCTCTTTCACATTCATATAGTGTAAAACATCGTAAAGTAGGACTACATCAGCAGATTCGTCCTCCAGATTAATTTTCAATTCTCCGGATGTTTTTATTGGCACCACATTTTTTAATCCTTCAGATTCTGCTGTCTGCATCAACTGTTCCAAAGCATCCCTATCTTTATCGATCGCATATACTTTGCCCTCCTTTCCTGTCACTTTTGCAGCTGGGATTGTGTAATGACCCACTCCGCAACCAAAATCCAATATGGTTTGACCTTTTCTAATACCAATATCCTTTAAAAATGCCTCTCCCTCTTCCCTTAGCCATCTTTTAACATCGTTCTCCATCTTTCTTATTAATCGTAATCTCTTTTTCCGAATATCAATGTGCCTATTCTTACTATATTTGCTCCTTCTTCTATTGCAACCTTGTATGAATTTGTCATACCCATAGAGAGATACCTCATTTCAATATTTGCTATATTAAGTTCTTTGATCTTTTCAAATATTTTTCTTGTTTCTACAAAATATGGACGAGAATCCTCAGGATTGCCAAAACGAGGTCCCATGGTCATAAGTCCAATTATTTTTATATTTGAAAAATCTGAAATTTCTTTTATCAAATTCTCAGCATCTTCAGGGAATACACCAAATTTTTGTTTTTCCCTTCCACTATTTATTTCAACCAATACTGGCATTATTTTTGAAATCTGACTACATCTTTTATCAATTTCTTTTGCTAAATCATACGAATCGACTGTCTCTATCATATCAAATATCTTCACCGCCTTTTTAACTTTATTCTTTTGCAGATGTCCAATAAAGTGCCATTTTACTTTTCTTCCAATCACATCAAACGCCATCCGAGCTTCCTGAATATAACTCTCACCAACAATTTCCACCCCGGCATCTATCGCCTCCAAAATCTCTTCCGGAGTTCTTGTCTTTGCCGCGGCAACTAATTTTACACCTTTCGGTAACTCATTTAATATTTTTTCTACATTTTCTTTAATCATTGTGTCCCTTTTTTGACTTTTGCTTTGATATCTCTATTATTACCATTTTCTCTTTCATTGATCCCTCATTTTATTCTTTACAGACCTTATCTTTCCAGTCATTGAAAGTCTTTTATCAGTTCTATCATCGATCTTTATAGTAGTAACCACTCTTTTTACTTCTCTTTTTAATACCGCATTGTGCATCTTTCTGGCAATGTCTAACAATCTTTTTAATGAATTTGCTTCTATTATTGTTCCCATAGGAGTCAATCGATATTTAATATCTTTTTCTTTCTTTAAAACTTCCAAAGCATTAGCTACATATTTACTCACCGAAGGTTTCCCAGTTCCTACGGGAACAACACTGATTTCCACAATCGGCATTTAATCCACCTCCTCACTGTTTTTACTGTTCTAATGACTTATAAATCTATTCGTTAAATGCCCATCTCCTTTTGCAAAATTTGTTGATATGGGTGGGAAAATTGTACGATTCTTTAGAGAAATATTGCCAATCTCTAATGGCTCAAGTAACCTGTCATATTTTATCTTTTTCTAATACCTCCTTCTACATCTGTATTGCTATTTTTCCTCGGACTTCCTGAAAGTTTTAAAATATTCATATGCACTTAACTCTCCCTCAATTTAGGTATTTCTTTTGGTCTATTACCCATTTTCCTCTGCTCAACGAGGTCATAAATTTCGCCAAAGGATTTTACCACTTCTTTCATAATTTCTGAAATTCTATCAATCTCCATCACTACAGGTTGGAATTTTGTATTAGCAGCTATTTTTACAAAGTTCGGGCTCATTTTTCTACCTATAATAATATCAGCATCTTTAAATATCTTCATACACACTTTCATCTTTTCAGGAAGTCCATGTTTGTCTTCTGTCTCTGGCGATGTATTTTTCCTCTTTTCTATGAAATTGAAGTTTCCATCCTCAAAAAGGTCGTATACATAAAAGTACTCTGCCATACCCATATGACTTGGGATAATATTTTCCTCATCGTTTGAACCAAGGGCAATTCTTACTTTTTTCATTTTTTGCCTCCCCTCATCCACAGGTGATTGCACATCACTAAGTTCTTGGGATTCTTACGCGAATCTGGCAAGAGTCTTTTTACTTCATTGCCCTAACCACAACAAACGAGCCTTCCCCATAACCTTCCTTTATTGGCTCAATATTTCTTATTTCTGCCAAATTATGGAAAATCGTTTGAGTGAAACTAAAATTTTTGAAATCTGCTTTTTTCAAGTGATGGACAACCTCGTCAACTGAATAGAAGGTGGCTATTTTATAAAATACACTATTTTCTTTATGCTGCCGATATAATTCCCCAATCGGGCTGTTTTTATCTATAAATCCTATTATTAAATATCCTCCGGGTTTTAATATTCGGTATGCCTCTCTAAATGTAAGTCCCATGTCGTCTACAAAGCAAATCGTAGTAACCATTAATGCAAATTCAAACTGTAAGTCGTCAAAAGGAAGATCTTCAGCTATGCCGTCAATGACTTCAATGCTTCTTTTTTGAGCAATTTCCCTCATCTTCTTTGAGGGTTCAATCCCGATTTTAATGCCCAATGGTGCCGCAAATCGACCACTTCCCACACCAATTTCAATGCCATTGCTACTTTTTGGTAGTTGTCTCCTTATTGCCAAAAGCTCTGATTGGTAAACGAATTTGTTCCTCTCAAACCAATCTTCGTATTGTAATGCATACTTTTCAAATGGTTTAGTTCTTGCCATATTATATTCCCAAACCCTTCTGAGGGAATAGCTCATGTGACATTCTTCGGATACAAGAAATCTGAGATCCATCATTGATTCTGCTTCTCTTTTATCTCATAGAGATAACCCGAGAAATCTCTGATGAATAATAAATCTTTATCACCTCCATACGGATCGGTTACCGACTTTCTTACAATCTTTGGTTCTATTCCATAATTTTTACAACGGGAGATGAATTTCTCCTTATCTGGAATCTCCAGGCAAATATGCTCATAGCTGAATTTCTTGGTGGCATCTCCAATAAAGACCTCAAAGACTACCTCGCCTTTGCCAAAGACTTCCACTCCCACTTCCTCTTCAATCCCGAAGATGGACTTTCCCAATTCGCAGGACATAGTAAAAGTGCGCTGCATGGGAAGTCCCAATATTTTGTTGAAAAAGGTCTCTGCGTCTTTTTTACTTCTGTACTGTAATCCAATATGTCTTAACACAATCTCTCCTTCCTCAGAAAGGGACCGTTAAGCGGTCTTTCCGGGTCTACAAAACACCCAATACCTTATCTAACCTTGCTGCGATATTTTCCTTCGGAGCAGCACCAATTATTTGGTCTGCTATCTCTCCATTTTTAAAAATGAGAAGGGTCGGGATACCTGTTATCCTGTATTGTCTGGCGGTGTTGGGACCATCGGCATCTACATTCAGCTTACAGAATTTAACCCTTCCCTCATATTCATTGGTAAGTTCTTCCACAATGGGGCTAACGATTCTACAGGGCATACACCAGGGTGCCCAGAAGTCCACTATAACGGGAATATCCGATTCTAAGACCTCCTGCTCAAAGGAAGAGTCATTTAGAGACTTCACCTTTTCTTCAGCCATATCTTCCTCCCTTTTATTTGAGTAGTAGTGTGAAAAACTCAACCACGGAGAACACAGAGAATGTTTAGTATTAACAAATTATAAAAGATTTTTATTCCTCCCCTCTGTGACCTCTCTATAAAACTAATCGCTTTACTCAATATTTTATCGCCGCTCTGTTATTTTTAGACGCTGATTTACACTGATTGTTTTTTACTTCAAAGTTTTTTATTTATCTGTGAACCGAAGGTCGCCGTTAGGCAACATCTGTGTTCACCCCGTGAAATAGATATTTCACAGGGTGAATCTGTGGTTAATTTTAGTCTTTTTTGGAGAACACAGAGAATTAATTTTTTCTCTGTGCCCTCCCATATCCATACGGATCCGTAAGGACGGGTCGTATGACTGTGGTTCCTTTCATATTCTTTTTCACAGTATCATTTGAGTCCTAATAAACGGTCAATTAAGGACTTGT
>JAYENM010000200.1:0-2346 GCA_034722095.1 Caldifarciminota bacterium
TGCCTCTCCTTTAACAGATAAGATAATCGATTTTTGTAGTGCCATATATTCAAGTATCTTAGAAGGTAAAGCATTTAAAAAAAGCTCATTTTTTTTAAGAGGAACAAGACATACATTAGATATATTTATTATATCCGGCATTTCTTTGTGGGTTTTTTTCCCTAGAAAAATCACATTATTCAATCCCAATTCCCTTTTTTGTTCTTCTAAATAAGCCTTCTTTACACCTTCTCCAACAAATAGAAAGAGAATATCTTCAAACCTTTTAAGTAAGAGAGCAGACTGAAGTATAAACTCAAGTCCTTGCGCCAGACCATGATTACCCGAGTAGAGAACTATAAATTTGCCATTTAGCCCGTATTTTTGCTTGATTCTGTCACCGTGATATTTAGGTTTGAAATCGGTTAACAATACGGTATTAGGTAGATGAAAAACTGGAGTTTTTGTTGACATTTTTATTCTTTCACAAAGCCCGTAAACAGAAGATGTGATTAGATTTGCCCTGTTGTAGAGAAATCTTTCTAATTTTTTTGAAATAAAATATAGTATTGTCCTATTCCTCAATGCCCCAACTGCAACAGCAGAATCAGGCCAGATATCTCTTATGTCCAATAGCAATTTCGTTTTTTTTACTCTGCTTATGAAATAGCCAGTCAGGGCAACAAGAAGAGGAGGCGAAGTAGCAATAATTAAGTCAGGTTTTTTACAGCGTAATGCTCCGACACACGACGATATCATAAAAGAAAGATAAAACAACATCTTTTTTAAGAATGTATCTCTGTTAGATGCACAAACATAGGTACGCAATACATTTATACCTTTAAATTTTTCGTTGTATGAAATCCTGTTTCTATATTTTTTAGCAATTTTTCCATCGGGATAATTGGGAATTTCAGAAATTATTTGCACCTTATGCTCCAAGCCAGATAAGCAGTTGCTGATATTAAACGCCCTTACCGCGCCAGCACCAATCTCAGGAGGAAAATACTGAGTTATATATAAAATTTTCATTGTAGTTGTTTATAAAACCTGATTAGTTCTTTTGACGTGTTCTTCCAATTATAAATCTTCTCTACGGACTTCCTGCCATTTTCACCCAATCTCGAGGCAAGCCTTTTGTCAGAAAGTGTAATAATTGCATCTGCCATTTCATTGGCGTCCTCCGATGTTATCACTATTCCACATTTACAATCCTTTACAATTCTTGCCAGAGGGCTTGCATCAGTTACTATCACTGGCTTGCCGAATGCCATATACTGGAATAACTTATGTGGAATAGTACTGTTTGTATGAGAGTTTACAGGGTGCGGAACAAGGCATATATCACTTGCAATAATATAACTGGGAACATCTATGAAATTAACCCACCCCACGAAGTTTACCCTTTCTGTAATCCCCAGTTTGTCTGCTTCTTTTTCTAAATCTTTCCTTCCTTTTCCATCACCAACCATGAGCAAATAGATGTCAGAAAGTTCAGAAGATGCTATGGATATCGCCTGTAGCACTGTCTTAAGTCCTCGTCTAGGAAATCCACCTATATAGGAAACCACTGGAGTAAATTTTGCATTCAGCTCTTTCTTTATCTTTAGATCTATTTGCAGATTGTCAAGATGCTCTAAATCGGCAGTGTTACTCGCTATCACGATTTTTTCTTCTGGAACACCAAGATTTATAAGTCTTTCTCTTTGCTCTTCTACTACCACTATAATATAATCTGCAATCCTAATTGCTATTCTCTCTATAACTGCGGCAAGATATGGGTTTTTGAGTGTAAACATTCCCTTCGTGGCTTTTAACATAGCAGGGTAGTTTTCATGCATATCAAAAACTGTCGGAATATTAAACAATTTCCCCAAAAAAGCACCTGTTAGGAAGAGAGGAAGGTCATGAATATGAATCACATCTGGTCTTACTGAAATAATAAGAGAGTAGATTTTCCACACCCAAACGGGATTACAAAAGAGGGGAAGATTTATGATTCTGCTAAACGGTTTATTTCTTAAGCGATGGACTCTTATTCCAGAATAAGTATCTTCCGTTGCCAATCCAGTGTAATTATTGCATAAAAGATCGATAGTATAGCCAGTTTTGAGGAGAGCGCGTGCTTCTTTCTCCACTCTTATATCTGGTGGAAATTTTGACTGTAATATCATGAGTATTTTCATCTCAATAAAACTATTTTTTTTGAAACATTGCAAGCCTGTGATTTTATCTGGCAGAAATAAACGCCATTTTCTATCTCTTGATCCGATTCATTCTTACCATCCCATTGACATATATAGAATCCTGCCTCTTTTTCGCAATCATCAATGATTTTTATCAATTGCCCGAGTGCATTATAGATTT
>JAYENM010000201.1:0-2339 GCA_034722095.1 Caldifarciminota bacterium
CTGTAGATATACTTAAGGAGAGCGGAAGTAATATCTCTCCACAAGTATTTAACTTACCACCTATTGTATTAGATAATTTCGTGCATGATTTCATAAAGGGTGGATACCATGTGGGGTGTTCAGCCATGTGGTTCGAAAAATTTCCTTGACAAATATGGATATTTATGGTATAATATTTTATAATTTGGGAGGTTCCATCAACGGGGTCGTAGTTCAGTCTGGTTAGAACGCTGGCCTGTCAAGCCAGAGGTCGCCGGTTCGAGCCCGGTCGGCCCCGTATTGTCAAATGTTAAATCTTTAAGCATCAGGTTAGAGGTAGTGGCTAAATTCGAAACACCAACAACGGTGAAACTTAATGTCCAGAATTCAAATAGAATGCAAGGGATTCTGTATATGCGGATTTAGAATTTTGGGTTCGTTTGGAATGTGGAATTTGGAATTTAACAAGAGGGGTCTTCTATGAAAGGCCCCATTTTATTTATATGCCGATATTATTACCCGGAATACGAGAGTTAATAGAGGAAAAGGCTGACAGGGATATTATGGATATCCTTGTGGAAGCAAGCACACAGGATATTGCAGAGATCCTCTCTCAGCTTCCTTCCTCCGAGGCGTTATACGTGTTCAATCTTCTTCCCGTTGAACTCGCTATAGATGTGTTCGAGGAACTTGATATAGAAAAGGAAAACGAGATACTTGGGGGTGTAGATGAGAAGAAGAAAATAGCAATACTCAACCGTATGGCACCAGATGACCGAGCAGACCTGTTTGAACAGCTGGACGAAAAACACAAGAAATACTACCTCTCTATAATGAAGAAGGAAGAGGTTGAGGATGTAGAAGAATTACTTTCCTATCCGCCTGACACGGCGGGTGGACTTATGACGACAGATTATGTGGTAGTATATGAATGGATGTCCGTGGGGGATGCTGTGAAGAGACTTAGGGAAATAGCGAAAGAGATTGATTTTGTTTATGAAATCTATGTTTTAAACAGAAAAGACCATCCTGTTGGTATCATAACATTAAAAGATCTTATAATGTGCAATCCAGACGAGCCAGTTAGTAAAATTATGAAGACAAGCATGGTAAGAGCACGGGTTGACGACAATCAAGAAAAAGTTACAGCACTTTTCTCTAAATACGATGTAACCACGATGCCTGTCGTGGATAGAAAAGGAATTATGAAAGGGATAATTACGGTTGACGATGTTATAGATGTGATAGAGGAAGAGGACACGGAGGATATGTATCACTTTGGCGCCGCAGGAAATCCACCTGAAAGTTATTTCTCTGCTGGAATTTTTGGAACGGCAAGAAGAAGGATGGTATGGCTTCTTATTCTTGTCTTCGCAGGGTTTCTATCTAGTCTGGTTATAGAACGCTACTCCTCCACACTCCAGGCGATGCTTATCCTTGCAGCATTTATACCCGTGTTGATGGGTTCAGGTGGTAATGCTGGTACACAGGCAGCCGCTGTTGTTATAAGAGGGATTGCAGTGGGGGATATAGATTTCAAGGATATATGGAGGGTTGTAGGGAGGGAGTTTCTGGTCGGAGCCCTTGTGGGTGTAGGTCTTGGGGGTCTCACAGCATTGCGGGCGATCCTTATGGGAGAAGGTGGTCTTATAGGATTTATAGTGGGTTCTACAATGATTATCTCTGTTGCAGTTGCGACAACGCTTGGGGGATTTTTGCCACTCATTTTCAAAAAGTTGAAATGGGACCCCGCTCTTATGTCAGGACCATTTGTAACCACTATCGTAGATGTTACATCCCTTGGTGTTTACTTTGAGATTGCGAGAAGAATGTTAACTTTTGTTAGATAGTTAGCGAAAAAAAATCCGATTCTTATGTAATTAGGACGCAGATGAACGCAGATAAACAGGATAAAAAGTTTAAGTATAAAGAATTAACTACGAAAATCATACCTGCCTGCCGTCAGGCAGGGAAATTTTCTACAGGGCTTATAACAAATTGGGTTACGGATTTTTGGAAAAGGTATATGAAAATGCTCTGATGATAGAATTTAAGAAAGAAGGAATTCCCGCAAAGGCACAAGCTCCGATAAAGGTATATTATGACAATGGAGAAATTATAGGAGAATATTGTGCTGACATATTGGTGGATGATAAAGTTATAGTGGAAATTAAAGCAACAAAAAAGTTGGTGGAAGAGAACGAGGCACAATTATTAAACTATTTGAGGGCGACAGACATCGAGGTAGGTCTTTTATTTAATTTGGGCCTCAGCCGGAGATTAAAAGAAAGGCGTTTGATAATCGCAGAAAAAAGAAATTGAAGAATCTTGATAATCTGCGTTTATCTGCGTCCTAAAGA
>JAYENM010000202.1:0-2335 GCA_034722095.1 Caldifarciminota bacterium
CAATGAAGGATATAAGAATCGTTCCCAATCCATATAACATAAGAGCCCGTGACATCCAATACGGTGCTAGTGGTCCTGACAGAATTATGTTCCTGAATATCCCTGCATTCTGCACGATAAAAATTTACACTGAACGTGGGGACCTTATTAAAACGATTGAACATACCGATGGGAGTGGAGATGCCACGTGGGAGTCGGTAACTTCATCCCGACAGGTTGTGGTTAGTGGTATATATATTGCTTATTTTGAGGTAACTGAAGATTATCATGACCCAGTCACTGGTGAACTATTGTATAAAAAAGGAGAGCAAGCAATTCAAAAATTTGTAATCATACGCTAATTGTGTATAAATAAGGAGGGTAATGATGTTTATTAGAAGAAATATCATATTTATTGCAGGCATCCTGCTTGTAATTACACTTTTTGGTTGTCGGGAATTTCAAGAGGAAGAGTTTGCCATATCAAGTCTGGATGCTGAAGCCTATGCACTCCTCCAGGATAGTTTGAGTGATACCATTTCTACTTTCCCGTTGATGAATTTTGATACTAGTTGGGTAGGTTCTGTGGTCTACGACAATGTTCCAGAAATTCTGGATTCCTTGGAAGTATACGATATTAAGGTCTACGCTGATACAAGTTACACTATTATAACCCCGGAAGATATGGATACGAATTATATTTTTTATCAAAATAATCCTACCGATATACCGGTAACGGGTAACGGGGTAAATATAGTTTTCTTCTTTAATGATTATTTAAATATCAATCTAATAGGAGAAAACGGGACACTTATTAATGAGGAAAGTAATGCTATACCTCCAGAGACAATAGCTGATTGTCCGGAGTTAAAAACTCGTATTGCTTATACGCTTGAAGAAGAAAAGTATTTGGTAGAACTTATTAAAGGTGATCAAACATTATCAAATATTTTTCGGACTGTAATCTTTCATGAACAATAATTCATCAATTAAATTAACTCAGATTATGCATTGGCACAAATTGAATTTGTGCCTACAAAGTAGGCACGGTTTCAAACCGTGCATTGGCACTTCCAACTCCTATAAATTCAGCGATTTTGGTGTTCTTCGGTGTTGTTAACGCATATTTTGGATTAACGTCTAACTTTTAATATCAAAGGAGTTATTATGAGAAAAGATTTCTTGAGATTTATTGTGATAATTTTTGCTGTTGCTGTATCTACCTCGGATGTCTATCCGCAGAAGAAGCTTGCTCAAACTGGGTTTCAGTTTTTAAG
This sequence comes from Caldifarciminota bacterium, assembly GCA_034722095.1. Classification (GTDB taxonomy): domain Bacteria; phylum Hydrothermota; class UBA3073; order UBA3073; family UBA3073; genus UBA3073. The sequence goes on from JAYENM010000202.1 coordinate 1,257, forward strand.
TGTAGGTTCAGATGCACGTGCATCTGCTATGGGCGAAGCCTTTACAACAGTTGAGGGGATTTCCAACGCTCTTTTTTACAACCCTGCTGGAATGGCAAGGGTATCTTCATTCGTAGCTGTGGCTGCCAGTCATAACAGCTGGATCGCGGATATAAATCATCATGCCTTCAGCATCGCGTTAAATCCCCACAGAGGAAGATATGGTGTATTTGGTATCAGTATTATGACAGTGGACTATGGAGAAATGCAGGGAACTATGGTGTGGGGGAATCCCCAGGGTTATATTGATACGGAGATATTCAGCCCGAAAGCTATTGCCGTAGGAGTTGGCTATGCAAGATACTTAACAGACAAGTTTGCAGTTGGTGGACAGGTTAAACAAGTTGCTCAATCAATAGGGAAAAGTGTCGTTCCGGATGAAGGGGTAAAAAAAAACCTGGCATTAGCCCTTGCATTTGACTTTGGTACTATATATCGAACGGGTTTTAAAAGTTTATCTCTTGGAATGTCTGTCCGCAATTTCTCTGAAGAAATAAAATTTGAACAGGAGGGTTTTCAGTTGCCTCTTACTTTTAAGATAGGATTGTCGGTAGATGCACTTGATTTCTTAATGGATAATCCTGAAAAGCATTCTCTTCTCGTTATTATGGATGCGGTTCATCCGAGGTCATATCCAGAATATATCAATTTGGGGAGTGAATATCTATTTATGGATATGTTTGCTCTGCGCCTCGGATATATATCTGGCCATGATGAGTATGGATTAACAACGGGATTTGGACTACAGAAATTTGGATTTGCTTTTGATTATGCCTACACACCATTCGGCGTCTTTGATAGCGTCCATAGATTTACAGTGCACCTTTCAAAATAACTTGAAAATTATAGAAGAAGTTAGTCATACTTTTGTGCTAATCTCGTGAAATCCTTGCCCCGTTAGATATGAAATTATCTAACAAGGTGAATGGTTTCTTAATATATAACTTGGAATTAGAGTGTATACTAATAAGAAGTTACAAGATGTTTAAAAGAATCTCAGTGACATCGTATATCATCTTTGTTGCCTTTGCCATAGGAGG
>JAYENM010000203.1:0-11933 GCA_034722095.1 Caldifarciminota bacterium
TTGTTGAAGATTGGATAGTAAATTTTAATCTCGTCGCATCTTAATCCGTGTCAGGAGGTAACTCCTGACACCACAGGTTCGGTAACTCCTGACACCACAGGTTCGGTAACTCCTGACACCACAGGTTCGGTAACTCCTGATACCACAGGTTCGGTAACTCCTGACACCACAGATTCAGTAATTCTTGACACCACGCAATCGTCTGCACCGGATACCACTCAGTCCTCTGTGCCGTCGGGAGTTACCTCTCGACGGGAGAGGGACGGAAATTCAGGATTTGGTGTAAAATTTTGATTTTACCTTTATTGTCATAAGTAATTATGCAAGATTTCGAACCCAATATCATAGTCTTTTGCTGCAGATGGTGTTCCTATGCAGCCGCTGATCTTGCTGGGACATCAAGGATGACAGCAAATCCGCAATTTGTAATCATACGCACAATGTGTTCGGGCCGTGTTGATCCAGAATTTATACTTGATGCATTTGCAAAGGGTGCAGACGGTGTACTTGTAACAGGCTGTCATCCTGGTGATTGTCACTATGTTAATGGAAATTACAAGACCGGGCGACGGATACTTTTATTGAAGGAGGTGCTTGAACAATTTGGTATAGATAAAGGGAGATTGCGGCACGAGTGGATATCTGCTGGTGAGGGTAGAAGATTTGTTGAAATAGTGGACGAGTTTATTAAAACGATAAAGAATTTGGGCCCTATTGACCGTGTTGAGTAATTGCAATCGCAGTAGGGCACGGTTTTAACCGTGCGAATAACAAGCCGGGCAACAATGTAGGGACAGGGCTTGTCCCTGTCCGAAGGATACTTTCAACCACAGATTAATACAGATGTTCACAGATAGAAAGACACCTACCACAAAGAACACAAAGTTCACAAAGAGCAAGGCGTTATTTAAAAAGCCAACATAATTCAACATAATTAATTTCTTTGAAAATTTAAAATCTTGGTGTTCTTTGTGCCCTTTGTGGTGAAAAATCCTGTAGGGGCGAACTGCTGTTCGCCTGTAGGGTTAATCTCTTTGTGATTAGTTTTATATAACGGTTAATGTTTGGTGGTAAATATGAGCAAACCTAAATTTGCATTCTACTGGTGCGCATCGTGTGGTGGCTGTGAAGAGGCAGTAATTGACCTTAATGAAAAGATTCTTGACCTTACAGCTGCAGCGGATATAGTCTTCTGGCCAGTGGCTATGGACTTCAAGTATAAGGATATCAGGTCTATGAAAAAAGAGGAAATAGAGGTCTGTTTCATAAACGGTGCAATAAGAACTGCTGAACAGAAAGAGATGGCTCTTTTGCTCAGAGAAAAATCAAAAACAGTGGTTGCGTTTGGTTCTTGTGCCCATTTGGGTGGCATACCGGGGCTCGCAAACTTCTGGAGGAGAAGAGATATATTTGAGAGGGTATATGAAAATGTTCCAACGGTGAAAAATCCCGAATACATATTGCCGAAGGTGGAGTCGGAAGTGGACGGTTACAAATTGAATCTGCCCGAATTCTACGATACAGTTAATGTACTTGACCAAACAATACCCGTTGATTATTACCTGCCGGGATGTCCCCCCGCTCCAAAGCTAATTACAGATGCAATAGATGCGATATTGAAGAATAAATTGCCGCAAAAGGGAAGTGTTTTGGCACCTGATAAGGCACTGTGCGATACCTGCCCGCTTACCGATTCAAAGCCCGACAAGTTGTCAATAAAGGAGATAAAAAGACCCCACGAGATAAAGATTGACCCGGAAAAGTGTTTCCTTGCACAGGGTGTTATATGTCTCGGTCCTGTAACACGTTCTGGATGTGGTGAATGCTGTATAAATGCTAATATGCCCTGCCGGGGATGTATGGGACCCACAAAAGCAGTGGTGGATCAGGGTGCTAAGGCTATCTCGTTTATAGCATCAATACTTGGGATTGAGGACGAAGAAAGTATGAGTGATAAAGATGTCCAAACTTTAATAAACCAGATTGTTGACCCAGCAGGAACATTTTATAGATTCTCTCTACCCTATTCCCTGCTCAAGAGAAAAAGATAAAGTAAGGAGATTAAATGAAGCGTATTACTATTGACCCGATAACAAGGCTTGAAGGTCACGGGAAGATAGAAATCTTCCTGAACGATGCGGGCAATGTGGACCGTGCGTTTTTCCAGGTACCCGAATTGCGTGGCTTTGAGAAGTTTTGTGAGGGTAGGGCGGTCGAGGAGATGCCGAGGATAACATCGAGGATATGCGGTGTATGTCCCACGGCACATCATATGGCTGCTACAAAGGCACTGGACAACCTCTTCAAGGTTGATCCTACTCCACCTGCCAGGAAAATTAGAGAACTTATGTACTCTGCTTTCATTGTGGAGGACCATATGCTCCATTTCTTTTTCCTCGGAGCACCAGACTTTATCGTTGGACTCGATGCGCCCCCCTCCCAGAGGAATATTCTCGGGGTTATTTCAAAAGTTGGACTTGAAATTGGAAAGAATATCATTGAGGCGAGAAAGAGATGTCGTGAAATATTGACACTTATAGGGGGGAAGCCTGTCTGTCCCGTTTGTGGATTACCGGGAGGTGTATCAAAGGCGCTGAAAGAGGAAGATAGGGCAGGGATTAAAGAGTCTGCGAATTATTTAATTGAGGTTGCTCAGTTAGCACTCAAACTGTTTAATGATAGGGTAGTCAAGAACAAAAAGTATCTTGACCTCATTTCGGGAGATGTCTATAAACATAGAACTTACTATATGGGGCTTGTAGATGCCCAAGATAGGGTAAACTTCTATGATGGCGATGTGAGGGTCATTAACCCCGATGGTAAGGAGTTTGTGAAATTTAAGGGGCGTGATTATCTAAATCATATTGAAGAGCACATAGAACCATGGAGCTATGTGAAGTTTTCTTTTCTTAAAGACATTGGTTGGAAAGGATTTGTAGATGGTAAAGAAAGTAGTGTCTTCCGGGTCGCTCCCCTTGCAAGGCTTAATGTCGCCAATGGGATGGCTACCTCACTTGCCCAGGAGGCATATGAGAAGATGTACGATGTTCTCGGAGGTAAACCAGTCCACAATACTCTGGCATTCCACTGGGCGAGACTCATTGAGATGCTCTATGGAGCCGAACGTATGCTTGAACTTGCAGAAGACCCTGAACTTACTGACCCGGATGTGAGGAACATCCCGACTGCGGCACCCGACGAAGGCATTGGAGTAGTAGAAGCCCCGAGAGGAACACTTATCCACCATTATAAAACTGATAAAAAGGGAATCTTAACCGATGTCAATCTTATAGTTGCCACACAGAATAACGCTGCTGCTATCTGTATGTCAGTTGAACATGCAGCTAAATTGCTTATACACCACGGTGAGGTCTCTAATAGACTTCTTAATATGGTAGAAATGGCATTCAGAGCATACGACCCCTGTCTTGCATGTGCAACGCATTCACTACCAGGAAAAATGCCGCTTGAGATAAAGATTCGTAATCGGGATGGTAAAGTGATAAAAACACTCAGGAGATGAAAACTTTAGTGCTCGGCATAGGTAATCCAATTCTCTCAGACGATAGTGTCGGGATGAGGGTGGCAATGGAGCTCAAGAGCAGACCGGGGAAGGGATATTTCGATGTCAAATGGGCGAGTATTAAGGGGCTGTCTACCCTGGATGAGATCGCCGGATACGAGAGGTTAATACTCATAGATTCGATAAAAACGGGAAAGGGTAAACCCGGGGATGTCTATAAGTTATCATTGAGGGATTTAAATTTTGCCTCGCATCTGTCGTCTTCTCATGGTGTGGATTTCGCGACCGCAGTTGAGTTGGGGAAAAGGGTGGGTTATAAGATACCCGAAATCATTGAAATCTATGTTATAGAGGTGGAAGACAACACGACATTCGCGGAGGACTGTACTCCAAAGGTAAAACTAAAAATTCCGAAGATTGTAGATGAAATAATTGAGGCAATAGATGGGATGTAAGTTTATACTAACAGGAAACAACAATGAAAGAAGCAAGAGTGCAGGCACGCCAGATATTGATTAAAGGCATAGTTCAGGGAGTGGGCTTTCGTCCCTTTGTCTATCGGCTTGCGGTAAGGCATAACCTGACTGGATTTGTGCAAAATAGTGGAGATGGAGTACTTATCAAGGTTGAGGGAGACGAAAATAACCTCAACGAGTTTGTTCAGAAACTTAAATCAGAGTCGCCTCCTCTTTCGACAATACGGGGAATAGTATGTAAAAACCAACTATCGGTAGGATATTCCAAGTTTCTTATTAAAGGGAGCACCTTCTGTGATAACAGGAATGTCCTTATCTCGCCTGACATAGCTACTTGTGATGAATGTCTTGTTGAATTGTTTGATCCATCTGACCGTCGTTTCCGTTACCCATTTATTAACTGTACCAATTGTGGACCAAGATTTACAATTATTCATGATATTCCTTATGATAGACCCAAGACAACGATGCAAGAGTTTTTAATGTGTAATAGTTGCCAAAAAGAGTATGAAGATCCTCTCAATCGCAGATTTCATGCCCAGCCCAATGCCTGTCCGGAGTGCGGTCCAGAGGTAGAATTAGTGCAGAGTTCGAACTTAAAGGTCAAAAGTAAAAAAGAAAAAGCGATAAAAAAAACAGTGAAACTGCTTAAAAAGGGTAAGATTGTTGCCATCAAAGGATTGGGAGGATTCCATCTTGCCTGTGATGCCTTAAATGAGGAAGCGGTAAAAAATTTGCGTAAAAGGAAGCCAAGAGATAATAAACCATTTGCTTTAATGGCAAAAGATTTAAAGGTAGTAAAAAGATATTGCAGGGTAGCCTCAATGGAGGAGAGAGTATTATGTTCTTCAAGGCGTCCTGTAGTTCTTCTTAGAAAAGAGATAGATATACCGGGAATTGCACCTGGTAATAAGTGTTTTGGCTTTATGCTTCCCTATACTCCCCTGCACCATCTTTTGTTCAGTCTGCCAGACGCTTCACCTGTCCTTGTTATGACAAGTGGCAATATATCTAATGAACCTATCTCTTATAATGACAACGATGCAATATCTCATCTTGGAAACATTGCTGATTATTTTCTAACGCACAATCGTAAAATTCATACAAGGTGTGACGATTCAGTTGTTAGGGTATTTGAAGACAAAGAGATTACTATCCGCAGGTCAAGGGGATATGTGCCTGAGCCCATTGCGTTGCCTTTCAACTTTGATTGTCCTATTTTAGCCTGTGGCGCAGAACTGAAAAATACATTCTGTCTCACAAAGGATAACTATGCCTTCTTGTCTCATTATATAGGAGACATGGAGAATCTGGAAGTGCTTCTTGCCTTTGAGGAGGGAATTCAGCACTTTGAGCATCTTTTTTCAATAAGCCCAACCGTTATATCTTACGATCTTCATCCCGAGTACCTGTCAACCAAATATGCCAGAGAAATTCTGACTCATAACCCGGAACTTTTGGCTGTAGGTGTTCAGCATCACCATGCCCATATTGCGTCCTGCATGGCAGATAATGAAATAAAGGGAAAGGTAATTGGAGTGGCTTTTGATGGATTAGGTTATGGCACTGATGGAAACTTGTGGGGAGGTGAATTTCTTGTTGCAGATTACACACAATTTACAAGGGTAGCCCATTTACAATATACTCCGATGCCCGGGGGTACTCAGGCAATAAGAGAACCCTGGCGGATGACTGCTTCTTATCTCTGGCACATCTATGGTGACGATTTTATTAATCTTGGAATAGAATTTACAGACAGTATAGATAAGAAAAAATGGAAGGTATTAAAAAATTTGATAGAATATAACATCAACTCTCCTCTTACCTCAAGTGTGGGTAGGTTGTTTGATGCAATATCAGCCCTTCTGGGTGTTTGCCGGCTCTCCACCTATGAAGCACAGCCAGCTATAGAATTAGAAGGAATTGCATCAGAGGGTTATAATCCTCCTTATGATTATGAAATTGAAGAAAACACTATCAAACCGGATAGGATCTTCTCAGGGATTATAAAGGATATAAAAAGTAACATTCCGGTTGATATAATTGCATCACGATTCCATAGCACGATAGCTGATATAGTTGTAAATATGTGTAATAGAATAAAAGAAGACTCATATCTGGACAGGGTTGCTCTTTCTGGTGGGGTCTTCCAGAATATGATATTGTTAGGACAGGTTGTGAATCAACTGCACAACAATGGATTTAAAGTATACATTCCTCATAGGATTCCAGTAAATGATGGAGGGATTTCTTTTGGGCAAGCGGTAATAGCAAATGCAAAAATCAAAAATCAAAATGCAAAATCACCTGCCTACCGTCAGGCAGGCAAATCAAAAATCAAATACGGGTTGGGATTTCCTGATATGTCGGGATTATAAAGGCATTTTTGTAACGACCTATGTATTTTTGATATTTAATCTTTGATATTTGATTTTCTTGATTATGTGTTTGGCAATTCCTGCAAAAGTGATAGAGAAAAAAGGCACGCTGGGCATAGCAGAAATAGGTGGGCTCAGACATGAGGTAGACCTGCGGTTGCTTGAAGATGTCAAGGTAGGTGACTATATAATAATACATGCAGGTTTTGGAATTCAAAAATTAGATACAAAAGAAGCAGACGAAACGCTGTCTTTATTAAGGGAAATGATTAGATGAAAAATTCTAAATCCGAAATTCTAAATCCTAAACAATCTCTAAATCTCAATTCTCCAAATTCCAAATATGTTTAGAACATTGGGATTTTAGGATTTGGAATTTGTTTAGAATTTAGTGCTTGGTATTTAGGATTTATAATATGAAATACATTGATGAATTTTACGACAGAAAGATATGCGTCAATCTTGCAGAAGAGATTGCAAAGAAATCTTTGGGGATGGAGCTCACTTTCATGGAGGTATGCGGGACGCATACGATGTCGATTTTCCGTAACGGAATCAAGGACTTACTTCCAGAAAATATCAGTGTGCTTTCCGGACCGGGATGCCCTGTTTGTGTAACTCCAAACCGCACGATTGACAAGGCAATAGCAATCACCCGGTTAAACGAAGTCTGTGTATGCAGTTTCGGTGATATGATGAGGGTTCCAGGGTCATCCTCAACACTTGCGCAGGAACGTGGCAAAGGTGCTGATGTGAGGGTTGTTTATTCTGCAACAGATGCTATTGGAATTGCAGAGAGGAATCCAGATAAAAAAGTAGTCTTCCTTGGCATCGGTTTTGAGACTACGACCCCTACAGTGGCGTCTTCTATAAAAGATTCCGCTTTGAAAGGTCTAAAGAATTACTTTGTTTTGCCAGCAGCCAAACTCATTCCGCCAGCGATAAAGGCTATTCTTGATAGTGGAGAGACAAAAATTGATGGGTTTTTACTTCCTGGACATGTCTCTGTTATAATAGGAAGAAAACCTTACGACTTCATCGCCGAGGACTATGGAATTCCCTGTGCCATAGCAGGGTTCGAGCCCACGGATATTCTCTACGCTATCCTTCGGCTCGTAGAGCAGATAAATAATGGAAGTCCAGCGGTCGAAAATTGTTACAGAAGGTCAGTAAAGGAAGATGGTAATAAACTGGCGAAAGATCTGATGAATGAGGTATATGAAGTTTGTGACAGTGAATGGAGGGGACTTGGTATAATCCCGGACAGCGGACTCAAGGTAAGAGAGGAATATAAAGAACTTGATGCCCTGCGTAATATCGAGGTTGAAGTGGAGGATACGAGAGAAAATCCTGATTGCCTGTGCGGCGAAGTCTTACGGGGTGTATCTTCTCCTTTAGATTGTGCCTTATTTGGAGGAGTTTGCACCCCAGAGAATCCTGCTGGTCCTTGTATGGTTTCATCTGAAGGAACTTGTGCGGCGTATTATAAGTACGCAGATGTCCGCAGATAGTAATTAGGTCATTGAGTCATTGTGTCATTGTGCTGTCGGGAGTTACCTCCCGACGGATAAATTAGGTCATTGGGTTATTTGGTCATTAGGTCATTAGATAATTGAGTAATTAGGTCGTCGGGTAATCAGTCTCTTAATAACTTAATAACCTAATAACTCAATAACTTTAACACATCAGCGGTAATCAGCGTATGAAAGAAATCAGTGGTAATCAGCGTATCTCGTTAGCTCACGGAAGTGGGGGGAAACTAACACATGATTTAATAAAGGATTGCTTTTTAGCCAGGTTTAAAAATCCAATACTTTCTGAACTGACTGATTCTGCTATTGTAAACTTAAAGGGAATAAATTTAGCATTTACCACCGATTCTCATGTGATCAAGCCTCTGTTCTACCCGGGCGGCGACATAGGTAAGCTTGCAGTATATGGAACCGTGAATGACCTTGCCGTTGTGGGTGCTAAGCCATTGTATATTTCCTGTGCTTATGTGGTTGAAGAGGGGTTCGACGGCGAGTCTTTGGACAGAATTACCCGGTCATTGGCAGAGGCTGCTCGAACCGCGGGGGTGCTCGTCGTTACGGGAGATACAAAGGTGGTGGAACATGGAAAGGGAGATGGCATCTTTATCAACACATCAGGGATTGGGGTTTGTAACTATACTTTGCCGCAAGATATTGAGATAGGTGATAAAATTCTCATAAACGGTCCGATTGGTGATCACGAGATCGCTATTATATCGGCGAGGGGAGAACTCGGACTGGATGTAAAGATTGAGAGTGATTGTGCGCCCTTAGCAGATTTGATTTCGCATGTTTTAACCGCTTCCAGAAGGGTAAAATTTATGAGAGATCCCACGAGGGGAGGACTTGCCACCACCCTGAATGAGGTAGTGGAGGAAAGAGATTTTGGTGTTCTCATTGAGGAGGGTACAATACCCGTTAGGGAAGAAGTTAAGGGGACATGTTCCCTGCTCGGATTTGACCCACTCTATCTTGCAAATGAAGGAAAGGTAGTTATTATAGTCGGCTGTGAAGATGCTTCTCTTGTCGTTGATACAATGCGTGCCCATTCATTGGGCAGAGACGCACAAGTCATTGGAGAGGTAGTTGAGTCTCCAAAGGGTAGAGTGTGTCTTAGAACTGAGATAGGTGGAACGAGAATTGTAGATATGCCTGTAGGAACTCTACTTCCAAGGATATGTTAACTTATGAAGAAACCATAAGATTCCATGGACATGAGGGCCCATTCCTTGCTATTGGTTATCAGGCGGGTTTATATGCAGCAAATATACTTAATCCAGAGGGCATTATGGATATTGAGTGTAAGGTTACTGTTGTCCCTCAAAAACCTTTTACCTGTATCATTGATGGGATACAATCGGCAAGTTGCTGTACCTTGGGTAGAGGTAACCTAATAATGGAGAAATCGACATCAAATCCTCCAATTATACAGTTTGATAATCGAAAGAATGGAAAATCGGTCAGACTTAAAGTGAAACAAGACATTTTTGAACTTGCCATAAAATCAAAAAATCTCATTAAAGATGCCGCTTTATTATGTAAGATGAAACCAGAGGAGTTATTTGAATTATGCATGAATGGGCATTAGCAGAGGGAGTTATAGACACCACCGTCAAGGTGTCGAAAGAAAGAAAACTTAAAGAGATAACCAGGGTTGTAATAACACTCGGTGAATTACAACAGATAGACGAGGAGATATTTAAGTTTGCCCTTCGGGAGATCATAAAACCTGCATCTATCTTTAAGAAGACAGAGTTTAAGTTCGAAAAGGAGAAAGCGGCCCTGAGGTGTAAGGTCTGCGGGACAGAATGGAAGTTTAGCGATGTGTTGAGCAAATTGGACGATGTTGAGGCGGAGTCAATACATTTTATACCCGAGATGTCTCATGTCTATATGAAATGTCCCGGGTGTGGGAGTAGAGACTTTGAAATAGTAAAAGGTCGAGGGGTATGGATAGCATCTATTGAGGGGATAGTTAATTAGTTGATTGGGTGATTGGTTGATTGGATGATAGAAGCGACCTCCTCAGGCTGTGCAAAAAGTAGAGATTTGGTAGCCGCAGCTGTAGGGGTTTAATGCATTAAACCCCTATAAGCGAATAGAAGATGCTATTCTGGATTCAATCTGCGCAACTTATCCTCAGGATCCGCACGGATCCTCAGGATCCGCACGGAAAAGTTGCGACTACCATGTTAAAATTTGACTTTTTGCACAACCTGTCCGGGTCGCGATAAGTAGGTGGAATGTGGGATGTGAAATAGGGACCCCAAAATTTGATATTTAATTTTTGATTTTTAATCTTATACGGTGGATCCCAGATTAAATATCGTTGCCCATAGATTAAAAAATGTAGATAGACTCATTGCTGTTTCGGGTGGCAAAGGAGGAATTGGCAAAAGTTCCGTTGCCTCTACTTTAGCATTGTGTTTGTCAAAAAAGAATTACAGGGTTGGATTATTAGATCTGGATTTCTATGGTCCTTCCTGCCATTTAATATTAGGAATAAAAGGAGTTTATCCAGAGGAAGAGAAGGGCGTTGTCCCCCCGGAGGTAAATGGTATCAGGTTTATGTCAATTGTATATTACGCGGAAGACAATCCACTAATAGCAAGGGGGATAGATATATCCAACTCAATAATAGAACTCCTGGCTATTACACTATGGGGGGAACTGGATTTTTTGATTATCGATATGCCGCCAGGAATTGGGGATACAACACTCGATGTTATCAGGTTATTAAAGAGGATTGAATTTCTTGTGGTCACAACACCGTCAAAGATAGCGTTAGAAACTGTCAAAAAGACACTAGAGATGCTAAAGGAGGCAGGAGTTCCAATTATCGGTGTGATTGAAAATATGAAAGTTAAGGACTCTCCGTGGATAAAGCAAGAAATAGAAAAATTTGATGTGAGATATTTAGGAGAAATAGGTTTTGACAGGTCATTTGAGGAATATTTGGGTAACAGCGAAGGATTATTGACAAGTTCCTTTGCAAATGATATAAACAAACTAATTTCAAAACACATTAAAAAATCATAACGAGAGAGGGTTGAATAGTTGAATAGTTGATTAGGAAATACTAACAAACTTACCAACCAACAAACAAACCAACTATTACTGGAGGAATTATGGAGAAGCAAAAAAGCATTATGGAGATAATCGCCGAGGCAAACAAGGCGGTCACCACCGGAATTGATGAGAAGGATATAGAACACTGGGTAACGATATATATAATGGGAAGGGCATATAAAGTGCCAGCTGGACTGACAATTATGCAAGCAATGGAGTATGCGGGATATAGATTTATAAGGTCTGCTGGATGCAGGGCGGGATTCTGTGGTGCCTGTGCCACGGTTTTCAGAAAGATTGGTGATTATAAACTGCAGACCGCTATGGCGTGCCAGACAAAGGTTGAGGATGGGATGTATCTTGTCCAGGTTCCATTTACGCCTGCAGAAAAGGCTACATATGACATCGGGAAGGAGAGATACGATGCATCCGTGCTTTTTAAATACTATCCCGAGCTCGCGAGATGTTTGTCCTGTAATACCTGCACTAAAGCGTGTCCGCAGGACCTGGAGGTTATGGACTATGTTCAGGCAGCCATTAAAGGCGATTTTACAGCAGTTGCAGAGGGTTCTTTTGAGTGTATCCAGTGTGGTCTCTGTGCAATTAGATGCCCTGCGGAGATTGTGCAATATAATATGGCTCAGCTGGCAAGGAGGATGTTTGGACGATACGGATCTAAGCGTCCGGAGAGTTTGAGTAAAAGGGTGAAAGAGGTAAAAGAAGGTAAATACGAAAAGGATTTTCGGAAACTTTTGAGTGCTACGATGGAAGAATTTAAAAAATTATATGCCGACAGAGAAAGAGAGAAGGACTGAAGATGAATGACCGAAGACTGAAAACAGAAGACCAAAGATTAATGACCAATGCCTGATGACAAATGCCTAATGACCAATGACTTAATAACCAAATGACCTAATTACTGTTTTTGTTAGGGAGGTAAAAATGGCAGAACTAA
>JAYENM010000204.1:0-2318 GCA_034722095.1 Caldifarciminota bacterium
GATATAGTTGAGGCAAAAAAGAAGAAAGCGGTATTCTTAAGAGAGGTAAAAAGAGAACTCAAACTACACGATGTCCGTATATACAATCTGGACATAAGACAATTTCAATCCAACAGGCTGTATGATGTTATAACAGCAAGGACGGTCGGCAGTATTAAAAAGATAGTTCAACTGACTGCAGGATTCTTGAAAGATGATGGCAGAATTATAACATTCAAGGGGGAAAGACTGGCTACCGAACTTGAAGAGGCAAAAGAGACCCTCAAACGATATGGACTCTCCGTTGTTGAAATACAGAAGAAAATTTTCACGAAAGGAACAATATGTGTGCTGTCTGCCATTTAAGATTTACAGATTTGAATTTGTAACTACAATCTTACTATGGGTAAAGTTATCTCAATAGCAAACCAAAAGGGAGGCGTTGGAAAGACCACAACAGCTGTCAATCTCTCCGCCTCTATTGCAGCAACAGAACGGAGGGTATTGTTGATTGACATAGATCCACAAGCAAATGCGACAACCGGGCTAAGCGGACAAGCACGCAAGAGCGTATATGATGTACTCATAGGAAACACAGACATTAAAGATGCTATCATACCGACTGAATTATCATACCTGTTTTTTGTCCCCTCTTCACTTTCACTTGCTGGCGCAGAGGTAGAACTCGTAAATATGAAAGACAGGGAGAGTATACTCAAATCAAAAATAGACAGCGTGAGGAATGATTACGATTATATATTTATAGATTCCCCACCTTCACTCGGACTACTTACTATAAATGGACTTGTTGCAGCAAACTCTGTGCTTGTGCCTATTCAATGCGAATTCTATGCTATGGAGGGTTTGTCGAGGTTGTTTTCTACTATAACCAGGATAAGGAACTCCCTGAACCCAAATCTTGATATAGAAGGTATTCTTTTTACGATGCTTGATATGAGACCCCTGCTTTCAAGAGAAGTAAGGGGAGAAGTTGAAAGACACTTCAAAAACAGTGTATTCAGGGCAACTATACCAAGAAATATCAGACTTGCAGAGGCACCCTCATTTGGCAAACCAGCACTTCTTTACGATGTAAGGTCAAAGGGGGCAAGGGCTTATTTTGAACTTGCAGAGGAGTTTCTTTTAAGAAATAACTAATAACACTGAATAATACTGATTGTCACTGAAGAAAGGAATAAATAAAAAAATCTCTTTTCGGTGTTGAATAATTAGTGTCTTTCGGTGATTTTTCTATACGGATCTTGAGACAGTGTTAAGTATATAATATGACGGAGAAAAAAGACCTTACAGAACATCTGGAGGAACTGAGAAGGAGAATAATATACATCCTTATATTCTTTTCCATTTCTGTTGTAATTTCTTACTTTTTTTCTGCAAAATTGCTCTCTCTCTTTCTGCTTCGCAATCTAACACTCCATTTCTTTACACCACTTGAACCCTTCCTTGCCCGTATATATGTCTCCCTTTTTAGCGGTATCATCGTTACCCTTCCCTTCTTTCTCTTCCATCTCTTTATATTCCTGTGGCCAGCCCTTCTAGAGAATGAGAAGGGGCTTGTCTTTTATTTCGTTCTGTTTGGGGTGGTAGCATTTGGTGTGGGTGCGTATCTGGGATACAGATTTCTACTTCCTCTTGCTGTGAAGGTGTTATTCTCATTTGGGAAAGGAATAGCCGAAGAGACGATAGGAATAAATAACTTTCTCAAATTTTCGATCTTTTTAATTCTAGGGTCTGGAAGTGTAATGGAGGTACCGGTAATAACATTTTACCTTGCAAGATCCGGTATTGTAGATACGGAATTGCTTCTGTCAAAGTGGAGGTACGCAGTAATAATAATACTTGTATTTGCCGCCATTATAACCCCAACAGTGGACCCGATAACCCTTCTTTTGGTCTCTTTGCCCATAATAGGACTTTATCTCTTGAGTATTCTCTTTGCAAAGATAGCAAGAAGGTAGGAATACTTCTTGGATACCAATACATCAGGAGCAGAGGACAACTGAGTACGCTGCAATTCCCTCTCCTCTCAAGAGAAGTCCTTCCTCAGTAGTTGCCTTTACTGATACAGCATCAAGAGATACATCCATTATGCCTGCAATTCTCTCTCTCATTTTCTTAATGTAGGTGGACAATTTCGGCGTCTCACATACGACTACTGAGTCCATATGCACTACATTTGCGCCTGTCATTCTCATTATCTCTTCCAGAATAAAAGCACTGCTTATACCTCTCCATTTCTCATCCGTATCGGGAAAATGTCTGCCAAGGTCCCCCATGCTGTATGCACCAAGTATTGCATCACCTATTGAATGGAGCAG
>JAYENM010000205.1:0-11833 GCA_034722095.1 Caldifarciminota bacterium
CAGATAGATATCTCACCCTCTTTGAATCTGCATAGATTGAAATACCAATTGCAAGGGCAAATATTATCAAAAGGTAACATCCAAGGGTGTTCGGTTCTCCTACCGCCCCCTCAAATGGTGCAGAAAGTCTCGCCACCTTCCCTATCTGACTGGCAGTATAGACTGATATCAAAAAACCGGTAGTAAGAAGGGCAAAGACATACCTTACTACCTGTTCTTTTGTCTCTATACTGTTAACAACCATAAAAAATATGAGGAAGTACTCCGTATACTTAAGGAGATAGAAAATGCCTGTTGTGGGATGCACCCTGCCAACAAATATTCCTATACCCGTTGAGACGAAACAGACGAAGATATATATACCAATGGGTCTGTTTAATGGAGTAGATTTGAGAACTCCGAGTTCCTTGTTTATCGCCATCCTTGCAAGCCAGGTCAGGGAGACTATGATAAGGAGAAGGTCGTCAACCCTTACAACCACATCCCTTCCAGGCACCTCTGCCAATTTTATCTCAGGGGAGAGAAGCATGCTGAAGATGAGGAGCATAAGCCCTATATCTGGCTTTACAAATGTGACGATGGCAACGGCAAGCCCCAGGATGAGGAAGAGGGGTAGTTTTAGAGAGATTCCCGGTATAAACCTTCCCACAAAGAGGGAGATAAAGAGGATGATGAGAAGGAGGAATATAAATCTACCTCTGACCATAATTAAGTTACTTGACTGGAAATGTGCCGTCGGGAGTTACCTCCCGACGGGAAAAAGCATAAGCAATCTCTCTGTATTTTTAAATCTGTCAGGAGGTAACTCCTGACAGCACGCTGGAATAAACATTCTTAAATCAAATATCAAAATTTAAATATCAAAACTATCCTCGGGATCCGTATGGACAAATCAAAAATTAAAAAAGTTTAACACGAATTGCACAAATATTTCAAATTGCACGAATAAAGTCCTGAATTGCTTTTTAATTTGTAACGATTCGTCTAATTTGTGATATTTGTGTTTACAATTTTACATTTTAATATGTCATTTTGATTTTTGATTTTTTATTTTTCAGTAAGCCTCTGCGTTCATCTGCGGTTAATTCTTTGCATCTGCGGTTGATGCAAATTGATCATCTCCCAAAGAATCTTCTCTTTTTCTTCTCTGGCTCTTGTCCGTAGTATTTATATCTATAGCCTGCCTCCGGGGCCATCTCGTAGGGTTTTATGTCGTTTAAGACCACGCCAAGGATGTTTATACCGGCAAGTTCTAATTGGAATCTTGCTCGTCTGAGTGCTCGCCTTGGCACAACACCCGCGCGGTACACCATAACCGCAGCATCTATCCTGGAACCCAAGATAGGGGTATCAGAGAGAGGGAGTATGGGAGGAGTATCAAAGATCACAACATCGAATTTCTCTTTCAGTTCATTTATAAGTTTACCAATTTCCCCTGAAGCTAATATTCCAAGTATGTTTGGAGACAGTTGACCCGATGTTATAAGAAATAGATTTTCCAGTCCTGGTGTTTGGGTTGCAAATTCTATTCCCCATTCTCCGACAACGAAATCACTCACACCCCTTATCACATCTTCAAGACTTGCCCTTTGCAAGATGACATCCGTGAGACCCGGCTCTTTTTTTACTCCAAATAGCCGATGATAGATAGGTCTACGAAGGTCAGACTCCACAAGCATAGTCTTCTTTCCTGCCTGAGCCAGAGATATAGCGTAGTTGGCAGCAATGGTACTCTTCCCTTCCCGGTGGGATGTACTGGTGAAGAATATGGTCTTCGCCCCCTTCTCCAGCCTGGTGAATTCTATATTGGTCTCCATAATCCTGTATGCCTCGGCAAAAGACGATTGTGGCCGGAAATGGGTGAGAAGCCCGGAGTGTAATTTCGCAACTTCATCTTCTTTCGCTCCCTTCTCGATGTCAATATGTGGAATTACTCCCAGGACAGGGACATCCATAAGTTCCTCTATCTCTTCCACGGTGCCCATTGAAGTATCTATATTCTCAGCAATAAATGCAAAGACAAATCCCACGAGGAGACCCATTATTACACCCAGCACAATATTCGTTGTTCTGTGGGGGTTTATTGGACTAAAGGGTACAACTGCCGTGTCAATTATGGAGACGGGCTCTATCCTTCCCGCCTCTGCAATGAGTGCCTCTCTGTATTTCTTACTCAAAAGAGTGTATGCCTCAGATGCAAGCGTCACTTCCCGTTTCAATCTGGCGAGTTCTATCTCGTCAAGTTTGTAATCGTCAATCGCCTGTCTAAGATGCTCTACTCGTGCCTTCAACTCTTTTATTTTTGGATAGTTGTCCGTATATCTCTCTTCAAGTTTTGAAAGTTCGATCTCCGAATCCACCAATCTGGAGAGGATATAATCCCTTGTAGGAACAGCCCTTCTTGCTTCATTGAAACTGCCGAGTGCCTCTTCTGCTTTTTGGAGACGGTTTCTGGCAACCTCAAGTTGTTCTTCAATAAATTTGCGCGTCTCTATAACCTGTTTATTCGTCTGGATAATACTCTGCTCTCTGTATACACGGGCTACTGTATTGGCAATCTCTGCCGCCCTGAACCTATCAGTGGATATAACGCTTATCTCTATTATATTGGCAGTTTTCACCCTTTCAGTAGAGACCCTACCTCGGAGTGTTGAAACTGCTTTCTCTATCTCCTCCTTTGTGCTTTCTTCAGTTATCATACCCAGCTTTCTCGCGGATTCTTCCATAACCAACCTTGATTTTATCATATTCTCCTCTGTAGCCATAATATCGCCTGGACTGTACATAAAGAGCCCGGTGAGAAGTGACTCCAGTGTAGTGCTTGCCTCTATCTTAACTCTCGCGCTTGCTTTGTATCTAAGTACCTGTCTGTTTGTATATACAACGGTAGCGGCAACGACAGCAATAAGGCAAAGTATGATAATCTTAACTCTCCTCCTTGCTATCCGGAGATAGTCATAAAAAGTGAGTTCTATACCCTTCATTTTACCCCCCGGCATAATATCATACAAAATATCAACCACAGAGAGCACTTCGTGAAGAGCGAAGAGGGAAAAGCGAAGGGCGAGAAATCATCTATCCCTTCTCTCTCATCTCTCTTCCCTTTTCTCCCCTCCCTGCCCCGTTAGATGTTTACTATCTAACAGGGTGAATGACTTCTCTATCCATACAGATCTTGAGATAAAACCAATCTTTTTATAGTGGTGTCAGGAGTTGCCTTATGGCGACCTTCGGTATACCCTCCTGACACATACTCAACACTTTTTTCCTGTTGACAAACAGACCCTCTGTCGGGAGGTAACTCCCGACAGCACATTACTGTGCACTTTAAAGCAGCATCCGATTATCCGTTCCGTAAGAGGATCTCTATTCTCCATAATCAGTGTAATCAGCCCTTTAATCTGTGAAATCTTCCCTTTTAATCTGTGTAATCAAACATCCTCATCAGGATGAGGATGTTTAGAATAGTGCAAAATAAATTCCGATCGCTACTGCTATTGGCGTCAGGATAGTGTAGACATCCCTGGCTATCTGAACCAGAGAGCGTTCTGGTCTTCTTGGTAGATAGACACAGTCTCCAGGTTTCAGATTGATATTTTCATTTAGGTTGCCCTTAAGAACATTGGACAGGTCTACGGGTATTATTTTTTTCCCTCTCGCTACACTCACTTTCTTAAGATCCGCTGCGCCAGTGTAACCACCTGCAAGACCAACAGCCTCCATCACACCAATCTCTTCGCTTACCATATAATATTTCCCTGGATATCTCACCTCTCCAAGTACATAGATATTCTTTGAGGCCTCCTTCTTGACTATGACAGCGACGGGAGGTTCCTTGAGATAGAGAGAGAGTTTTGTCTTTATACTGTCAGCAAGCATATCCGGGGTGAGGCCACAGGCATTAATTTCTCCAGCAAGTGGATATGCCACTTTACCATCTGCCCTTACCGTGACATCTCTTGAGAATTCATCATATCCAAAGATAAATACCTCCAATACATCCTCCGGTCCTATTCTGTAAACCTCTGTTTCTCCCGCAAAGAGGGGGAAAACAAATAGGATAAAGAGAAGTCCTGTTATAATTTTATACATCCTCACCTCCTGGTATAATATTCATTATACCTGATTACACAGATTTTTGAGAAGATTACACAAATTTAAACCACCATTCTGTCGCCTGCCTGCCGTCAGGCAGGCAATCCCTGTCAACTTCTTTTTTCAACAGGGAACTGAAGAGATTGAAAGAGAGACAATCCCTGTTAGATTGTTTTTTAAACAGGGATCTTAAGAGATTCATATCCGTGCTGTCAGGAGTTACCTCCTGACAGCACACCAAGAAAATATTTCTTGCAATTTTTAATATTTTATGTTATAATAACTAATTATACCACAGCTGATTGAAAAAGTCAAGAAAAAAATTAACAGGGACTTGTAAGAGACTCTTAAGAGACAAAGAAATATTCCTTTTTTGAGAATCTTGTCTCTACCTATCGGTAGACAGGGAAATCCCTGTTGGGAACCAAAAGACACACTTGCCGGCGAGCAGGAATTCATAAAGTATTGTTTATCAACAATCCGGTATCTGGTATCCGGCATCTGGTATCCGGTAACCGGTATCCGGCAACCGGTATCCGGCATCTCCCTAAATGTATGCCATAGAAACCATAGATCTGAAAAAGATCTTTCAAGGGTCAATAGCCTTTTTTAGACCAAAAAAGGATGTAACAGCAGTGGATGGTATAACCCTTAGAATAGAGGAGGGAGAACTCTTTGGTCTTCTGGGTCCGAATGGAGCAGGTAAAACAACCCTGCTAAAACTCCTCTCAGGAATCACTCTGCCAACCGATGGCTCTTGTTACATTCTGGGCCATAATTCTGCTACCAACGGAACAGTCAAATCACTTATCGGCGTAATCACAGGCGAAGAGAGAAGTTTTTACTGGCGACTTACGGGAAGAGATAATCTGAAATTCTTCGCCACTCTCTATAACCTCTTACCCGGCGAAACAGACACAAGAATCACTGAACTTGCGAGCCTTCTTGAGATAGAAGATGTTCTGAATAAACCCTTCAGGGAATATTCCACGGGAATGAAACAGAGACTCTCCATTGTTAGGGGACTAATTCACAATCCTCCTGTTCTACTCATTGATGAACCCACAAAGAGTTTAGACCCCAACGCCTCGCACAGAATAAGAAAATTTATCAAAGAGCAACTGGTAATAAAAAGAAATAAAACCGTCCTTCTGACAACCCATCACATAGAGGAAGCAGAAGAGATATGCAACAAGGTTGCTATAATGAACAAGGGTAAAATAAAATTCCAGAATACAATGAACAACATCAAAAAATCAGGCAAAAATCTGGATGAAATATTTTCATACCATACAGCAGGTTATTAGGTCATTAAGTTATTGGTTATTGGTCATTAGGTGATTGGGGTAATTAGATAGATTATCGCGACTAGGAAGTCGCTCCTACAATCTTCAATCTTCGTGCCTTCGTGGTGAATAATACTACAATCTAAAATCTCTTTGTGTTCTTTGTGTCCTTTGTGGTGAACAATCTTTAATGCGAAAAGTTTTTGCCTTCATAAAAAGGGATTTTCTCATAGAGACCTCTTACAGGTTCGCCTTCTTTCTCAATATCTTCTCCATCTTCTTTATGATTCTCACATTCTTCTTTATCGCCAGGCTCTTTGGAGAAGAGGCATCAAAGTACCTCACTCAATACGGTGGTGAATACTTTCCCTTTGTTCTTATTGGGCTTGCTTTCTCAACCTATCTATCCACAGGTCTATCCGGTCTCTCCGGTAGCTTGAGAAGGGAGCAGATGATGGGGACGCTTGAGGCAGTGCTTCTCACACCAACCAGAATTTCAACAATCATATTCTCCCTATCCCTTTTTAATTTTCTTGTGGCCTCCGTAGACATCATCATCTATCTAATTCTTGGTATATTCCTCGGCATATCTATCAATCTTGCTCATTTCTTTCCTGTGGTGGTCATTCTCATTTTGACCATCATTTCATTCAGTAGCCTTGGTATAATGTCCACTGGTTTTATCATCATCTTCAAGAGAGGGGACCCAATAAACTGGCTTTTCAGCACAGTCTCTTTTCTTTTGGGTGGTGTATATTATCCTGTGTCTATCCTGCCCCCGGCTCTCCAGAAATTGGCAAAACTCCTCCCCATCACCCATTCACTTGAAGGGATAAGGATAGCGCTTCTTACAGATTCTCCCCTCTCCTCCCTTCTACCAAGTATATTCGCTCTCCTTATCTTTTCAGTGGTTCTCCTGCCGTCATCTATATTACTATTTCGATATGCCATAAAGAAGGCAAAGATTGATGGGAGCCTGGTGCAGTACTGATAGAGCATATCAGAATATCAGCGGATCAGTAGGAAGCACATCAGTGTATCAGAAGATCAGGGTTACCCCGCACCTCATAATGCTTCGTCCTTCCCCGGCCTCGCTCCGCGAAGCGGGGTGCGGGGTTTATTTCCTATCGCCTCGTTTCCTTCTTACCCAATTAATATAACCATTTATCCCTCGGATGACCTCTTCGTATCTACCAATTAAATCATCTGCGAGATTTGTTGTAATGTAATTCTTGCCTTGCATACTTCTGATATGATTTTGTGTTTCTCCGGCTTCTTTCCGCGCAGTGTTAAAACCCTTAATCTTGTCCTGATAATAATAACTTGTGTGCCCTTCGGCAACGTTATCTGCCACAGAAGAAGAGGATCGCTCTGCTTGATCTCCTATCTTAAATCGTTCTTGCTTGGGAAGAGTTTTGCAAATCTCGTGAATTTCAAGCATCAGTTTATGTGCTTTTTGCCAGACCCATAGCTTTTCAAAGCCAGCGACCAATTTTTCCTGGTTTTCTGATATCCTGGTATCCTCCCCACTGATATTCTGATTTTCTGATCTACTCATATAATTCGCCTAAGAGCGTATATCACAAGTCCTTTTAATGCCCTCAGTCTATCAAGAAGGCTTTCTATCACAAAAAGATAGATGATAAATCGCCAGTTGGCGAGGGATTTTTTCCTAAAAAGTTGTCTTCCCAGCTCGATTAGGCCTAACCAATCCGAGAAGCTCACCTTTCCTAACTTGAAGGTCAACTCCATCAACTGCCCGAGCTATCTTGGCTTTCTGGGTAAATTGCTTATTTAACCCTACTGTCTCAATAGCCATCACTGGGTTTTAGAAATGGAGTGAAAAAATAGTCAGGCTCTGGTTGAGACGACGTTTTAGATGAAATCCGAGTCTGTTTCTTTGGGAAGGATAACGCAATCTCAGAACCGCTGAAGGAGGGAAGAAGCTTTGCCAGATGAATCTTATTTTCTGAAAATTCCCCTGACACATAGCTAAATGGAGGAGATAAGAGAGCCCGGAAAAATTCCTATTCCAAAGTGTAGGGGCGTATCGCGATACGCCCAGAAATCTCCTCTCTCCGTAACTAAGATTTTTTGGCCTCAACTCGTCCAGAATGTTGGCTGGCATATTATCCAGCCCTATGAGTCTCGAAGTGAGATACAAAGAATAATAAAGGGGACGGTTCAGATTAAACATGTGTGCTTCATTAATTAAGAGTTCCCAGTTCAATTCTTCCTGATACACCTTGATAGTTTCGGCAATATCATAAAGTAAAATCAGCCTGCTCAATGAATGACCCGGCTTTGAAGCATGCTCTGAGAGATGGATAAGCAAATGATGAGGAGCAAGACTTAATGTCTCTGTCCCGGAAATCTTAACTGGAATAGCCTCCTTCCAGATTTTCTCAATGTCAATCTTTGATGCATACATAAATGAGGGAAGAGTGGAATTGACCAAATGCCAGTGAAAGTGGACTGAGACAGCCTTCTTCCGATATTCTATACTATTAAGATAATCCACGCTGGAGTAACGGAGAGAATTCCTATAATTCTCATCAGTTGAGTAACCAAATTTTCTCATCTTCTCATCTATTCGTGGAAGCTTCTCCTTCTTCACAAGAAGGTCTATATCGGACATCGGCCTTAAGGCTAAATTTTTATACACCAGCTCAGCCAATGCTACTCCCTTTAAAAGAATAACCTCAATCCCATCTTCTTTAAAGGATTTCAGAATTGGTTTTATCTCTTCCCACATTAAAATATTGCGTCTTAAGTTCTGATAATAGTCTTTTTCTAACTTTTCAAAGAAAGTTTTAGCCCCGCCTATGGCGGGGTCTTTTTGATTCTTTAGACGGAGATAAAGAATTGGAGAGACCCCATTCCTTCTCGCTTCTTTAAGAATGTATTCCCAATCAAAACCATCTTCAACCTGGCCATCATCTTTTCCCCCCGAATTTGCTATTAAGGAGACTAAATATTCATCTTCTATTTTCCTTTTTCCCCTAAATAAATTATGTTTAATTTTCCGCAGGGATGGATAAATCCAGCGGCTAAAAGGGGAAATTTTGGCTAAGACAAAATTTGCTAACCTCCCCAACCCTCTATTTAATCTTATTAACCGGCCATTTCTTTCTACCGCTACTACTTTGCCTAAAACCTCTTCTGGATAAATCGGATCGTCAAAATCGGGAAAGGTATCTCCTTTGGTTACCAATGTTATTCTCTCATTATTTTGGTATATCTTCATCAACCGGTGAGCAACCATTCTCTCTCCTTGCTTATAGACAATCACATTACCAATTGATACATCTGAGTGTGTTAATGGTTCAAAGAGAATAATATCCCCAGTTTTAAAGAGAGGAAACATACTAACTCCAATAACCGGAATGCGGACACGGTTCCCTCTATTAAGTATTTCTTTACTCAATTCTAAAGAATCAATTTTTTTACAAGTTGTCATAAATTATGTCCTTACAAATTCCAGAATACTCTCATCTGGCACAAATCCCAGCTCATAACAGGAAACTTTCTCGGCTAATTCGGCACAGAACTTCAGGGTGAACTCCATTCCCTTTTTATTCCAGAAAGTAGGGAAGGAGCAGACGATCAGACGGGAGGTAGCTTCCATTGGGGCTATCTTTTTGGTGGTATTATTCTTGGCATGCTTGAGAAAGAAGATCTTCTCTAAGGGCGCCTTTTCTGGCGAGCATACTTTTGCATCTCCATGCCAGGGTGTGCCATAAACCCAGAACCTACGGTCCATCTTACGAATGATAATTCTATCATCGCTCAGTATATTCGCTCTTTGACCTTGTGATCTGTGATCTGGAGCCGGAGCCTTCTTCCACAAACTAGCCATGGTACTTTTGCCCACACCTCCACTGCCAGCAAAAAGCAAACCCTGTCCCTTAGAGATGACCCCGCAGGCATGAATCAATATCCCCTGTGCCTTAGCGAGGAGATTTATCATTAGAACTTCATCCAAAGGATAACTTAGGGGAAGTATTGTTTTTCCTCTACTCTCTTTAGTATAAATTTTCCCACATTTAAAATCAGGTTCTAAAATTGCAATTCTATTAGTATCCTCCAGAATGTATTTCCCGTTACTTTGAAACATGCTCCAAGTAGTCCCCGCATCAAAGATATCTTTCTCTGACTTAGATTTAGGGATTTGACCATAATGTACCTGGAGAGTCACGTCGGGTTCATGATTGGTAATAAAGTCCCGATAGATATCATCAGTCCTCACAGCCGAATTATCTCCACAAGAAATAAACGAAATGGTAATACCACCAATTTTCAACTTTGTTTCTTGCTCTGAATTTATACCGGGCATAGAGCACCCTCCAAAGACAAAAATACATTATCCCAGGATTGGGAATATATATCTGGCTTTAGGTTATAAACTATGAGCCCTTCAACTGGCAAGTACCGGTTTCTTTGCAGTCTCTTTGGCCTGAATGGTTCGTCGGAGCACCAATGGCAGCTACTTTGCATGCTGTTAGCACTGCCTCCTCAGGTACCAGTTTAATCTTACTAATCTGCGGCTTCTGGTAAGGCTTCCTTTTAGCCATTATTGATTCACCTCCTCTATACTATAATATTTTGCTCCTTATTTATTTCAAAGGCTTCAGCCCTGAGATGGGCTATCTGACATAGATATTCTACTGGCATTTCTGGATCGCCATTCTCAAGCTGTGCCCAGCCAGGGCATTGGCCACATAATGAGTAAAGCTCGCACTTATCACATTTATATTCGCCCTTGAGTTTCTGTGCCCGCACCTTGGGAATAAAATCATACCATCCTTTCTGGAAAGACCCTTTACGAAGATTATAATTAGGAGAACGGGACAATATGCATAAACTCAGATTAGCATAAGAGTCTATATGGAAGGAGATAAGCCCACCGCCGCAGGCGTAAAGCTTATTTGTGCCAGGGGGACCCCAAAAATTTTCGCAAAGTTCTTTGTATGCTTTAACTCGTTTCTTATCAGCTAGATCCAACTTGACCACTTCTTCGGGGGTAATTCTTAAGTGACAGGGTTCCTTGGAACCATCCAGTCTTGGGTTGAGGATAGGATCGAATGTAAATTCTAACCCTAAATCCTCTACATATTTCTTTATCTCCCACAGTTCATCTTTATTCAGAGTCATAACCATAGTCTTTAATGTAAGCGGAATCTTTCTTTCCAAAAGGAGATTGATACCCCTCAGACAACGCTGCAAGGAACCGGAAACACCGGTCACTCTCTCATAAGTCTCCTTGGTTATTCCATAAAGAGTTATCTCTATTGAGAAGGGTGGCCACTCTTTTAGATAATCAGCAATCTCAGGAGTAATTAAAGTCCCATTGGTGAAAAGGGTGATAATTAGACCTTTCTTCTTAGCATAGGTATAAATATCTAAGAAATCTTCCCGAACGAAGGGCTCGCCTCCTGTAATTAAAAGCCAGAGACACCCAGCTTCAGTAATTTCATCCAAGATATGACAGACTTCTTCGTAAGTCATCTCCTTTTTTGTGTGGTCATAGGCAACGTAACAGTGAGCACACTTTAGATTGCAGCGCAGGGTTGGCTCTATACTTCCAGCGAGGGGGATTCTCTCGGATACTGCCTTATCATGGATACGCTTACTAAATTTATGGTAAGGAATTATTGGTATATGAGGACATTCCATTCTAAACCTCTTTTATTCCCTCAATCTTTTCTAACTTTTGCAATAACTCGGTCAGGTCTTTTTCTGCTTTTTCAGGCGTTACTTCAAATTCTTCCACAATTTTATCTTTTATCTCCTTAGCCTTTCTTTTTCCATCTATAAGTTCCCAGATGCGGGCAGCGACCTCGTTTAAGGTATAGATACTTTCTAAATCCCCTACATTCTGCCGAATAGGGACTAAGATATACTCGTCTGCAATCTTTCTGGAGACGATATCAGGGTTTTTCTGATAACACCTCTCTAAATAATTCACTTCTTCTCCTCCATTATTTTCTAGTATTGTCAAAAATCTAACCACAGAGAGCACAGAGGATTATAGAATAATAAAGAATCGTTCGAAGAATCCTGTGGACAGGAAATTCTCATCCCTCCCCTCCCTGCCCCGTTAGATAGTAAACATCTAACGGGGTGAATGACCTCTTATCTCGCCTGTCGGCAGACAGGTAAGATCAATCTCTTTATTCCGTCTTTTTTAAACCACAGAGAGATAATATTTATTTATTCTCTGTGTACTCAAATTCTCTATCAGCGTTTTTCTTGCTTGTAGCTCACCTCTGGCAAACTTTGGATCCAATAGGAGAGAGCACAGAGGTTTTCTATTTTTTTCTTAATTTTCTACCTCAAAGATACTCTGTGGTTCCCCCGTTAAATAAAATTCCAGAGATGATTACTTGTACTTAATTTTGTAAATATTTAACGGGGTGAATCTGTGGTTAATTTTTTCTTGACCTTTATAT
>JAYENM010000206.1:0-2297 GCA_034722095.1 Caldifarciminota bacterium
CCGGTAAAATCGGTGGGAGTACTCACAACCGATGTTATCTTTACCAGCCGAACCGCCGAGGTACGCGATCCGTATGCCAGGTGGTGTGGGAGGGCTCCTCAGTGATGGGGAGTCCTATCCCGATATGCTATAGATGTTTAATCTTAATATCACCTTTATTTTGTGCAAGATATTCCGCAAGTAATCTTCTATGGCACTTTTCTGCTGTTGGTTCAGAGCACAATAAAACCGCATCATAAAAGATTTTCCAGTCGATTTTTCCAATCACATTTCTTTGGATAAGAATTTTAGTGTACTCAATCTCGTACTCACCCCAAGAAATTGATTTCTTTTTGTAACCATCCAATAATTTTTTTGATGGTGCAAAATCAGGTCGATATAAATATTCAATACCATGGATTTTCAGAAAATAAGGCAAGTGTTTCACATTAGTGAATCCAGCCAGTTGAGATTTATTATTCAACCTAACATCAATCAATCGGATGACATTGTTTGATTTTAGAATTTTGAAAAATTCTTCTGCACTTTTTTGAGAAAATCCAATCGTATACAAATTCATACTATTTCCTTTTTTTCTTCAATTGGATTATATCCAACCAATCTGTTAAGTTTTAAATAAAGAACATTTTCACCAATGCTATCAGTATCGAACAAGGATCTTTGCATAAAATGGAATTTTATAATTTTGTTAATATCTGTTGAGATTTTGTGATATTCCTTATAATAATCAAGCAGCTTGTCCTGTAATAATTTATGCTCAAAAATATCTTTTCCAATTAAATGATTAATGACATAACCTCTTTTATGTAAATAATTTGAAATCAATGAAAACCTATGACATTCAATAGGATTCTTCTCAGAACACATTATTGCAATCTTGTATCCTTTTTTTATCCCTGTCTCTACTCTATAGATGCCCTCTTGAAATCTATCTGTAACTACCACTTTCGAAAAATCAACTTTACCATCTTTAAACAACAATTCCCTTTCCGTATATCTTGCACCTAAATTATTCCCCATAGGTATATAGAAAATATTCTTTTCTTTAAGAGATGCGGATAGATCTTCCTTGTTGAATTGGCTTGCGAAACGGCTATATGGAATACTGCGCACATCTACAACTGTATCTATCTGATAGCGCTTCAAATATTCAATAAAGGTCTCGATAGTATCTGTTGAATGTCCTATGGTAAATATTTGACTCATCTATTTTTCTCTCACTCCATTTCAATGATAGATGCTAAAAATTTGTAACAATAACCATTATATGGCAATCCAACACTTACGCATAAATAAATATTTTCAGTAGATAGTGTGAAATTACCATTTTCTCCTGATAAATATTTTCGTTCGATTACCGGATCAGTTACAGGGAAAATATATGTTATGTCATTATATTTAAATTTGGCACGAACCTTACGCTTTGCGTTATCAAATTCTTGACCTTCTGTCCGAACAATAATTTTCAATGATTGTGGTTTGATAAGATATAAAGATTCCTCATAATTCACACACATGTCTTCAGGAATTCTATCATATTGACCTTGATAGCTTGATGATTGGGTACCCCATAAATCATTTGGGGCATCCAATAAATTATCCAAACTACTACTGAACTCACCTCTTTTCTCCCAGTAATAGTCGTCGTTAATTAAATAATTTTCATTTTGAAAGAGTTGAGGTTTATGTTCTTTTACAGGAATACTTATAATATCAAGCAGCTTGGGCATTTGGCCATTTTCATAGCGGCGTTCTTCTTCCGAAATTTCTTCACTGTCACGATTACTTACAGGGCGCATCCACTTGTTTTCTAAAATTACTTTTCCTACAATGCACCTGCCAGATATTTTTCTGGAATTAGCCAGGCATACAATCTCAATAGATTCCATTTGCTATTTCTCCTTTTCAAGCATAACCCATAAAGCTGAGGGGCTGGGTAACTATAACCGAAAAAGTATGATAATGGTAAAAACTACCGGTCAAATACTACTGGTCAAAAACGGCACGGTTTTGCCCAGTCCCTCTCCAGCGATTCGTTATGACCTCTTATTTCAACAGCTTATCATATTCAGCGTGAGTCCCAATCCAAAACCATAACAACCCCTCTTCCATTTCGATGGCAACTGCACGATACTTCTTCCCTACTCGCACAGACCAGTAACTCCCCACTTTTTTAAGGTGTAATGATGGATGCATCGAGTTTTCTTTGAGAATCTCAAAATTCTTATCTGCCAATTCCTGAATGTGCTTTTGGAGCTTTTCGTAGTCATTCCAAAAAGAAGGGGAGGTGAAATGAT